>CALLQC010000045.1 GCA_938015255.1 uncultured Erythrobacter sp. | reverse complement strand
TCGCGTTCGCCCACGCGCTTTTGAAACCGCTCGACAATCGCATCCGTATCGAAATAGGCGTTCAGCGCTTTGCGGTCGCGCTGCAATTGCTTCCTATCGGCGCCCAATTCACGGGCAAGATCGAGTATGGCGGCGCGTTCTTCGCCAATGTCGACGGCATTCGCCAGCCGTATCTGGAAGTTCTTTTCCACGTCAGTGATGCGCGCGATTTCATCGCTTTGCGCTGTGCAGAACCGCGACAGCATTTCGGCATGGTCGCGCGCATTTGCAAGGCGCTGCGGAGCCGGAACGCTTGCGACGATTTCATCGTGAACATCATCGTAGACGGGCAGCAATTTCGCCGCGATCCCGTCTTTCAGACGCTCGCCCAGATCGCGATGCGGATCCGCCAGAAGGGCTTCATGAATTTGGGTTTGAGCTGTCATTGCGCCGCCCTGAGGAGAGCCCGCGCAAGTTTGCCGCGCAAACCTGCGTCCTCGACCAAGGCTGCGCGCATACCGGCAGAAATTTCGATATGAACGAAACCTTCAAAGCCTGCTTCCTGCAGCAATTGTGCCTGAGCGTTGGTTGTAGCGCCCAGCTCTTTCGTGCCGATCGGAAACACCAGGACTTCCTGCGGAGCAAAGGCGAGACTCAGGTCATCGGCCAGCCGGAGCAGCCGCTGGGTCGGCTGGTTGGTGCCATTGCTAAGGATCATTACCGCGTCGCGAGCGGCGAAGCTTTCGCGCTTTGCGCCGTCAAAACCGTGCAGTTGCACGATCAGACCTTCGGGGACCGCTTGGGCAAAACCAAGTGTGAACGCGCTGAAGAGATGATCTTTCGAACGGGCCAGATCGATTGCCTCGGCACAGGTTGCGCTGGCCCGGCGCGGTGAAGAGTTCCATCCTGCAGCGCGCGCGCCCGTCTCAAGGAACAGTGCGGCTGCAAGGGTGCCTGTATGCCTGTCAGACCCGCGGTGCGGGGCGGTAATCGCCAGCGAACTGCCAGCGTCCTCGTTGAGCCAGTAAATCCCTCGGCCAGCGCATTCGCCATCTGGTTCACTCAGCAGCACGGCATTGTCCGCTCCGGATATTGTGCCCGTCACCAGACCGACCTCGTCCAGCCGAGCGGTACCGAGACCGTCTTTCTCAAGCGCGGACGCGAATATGTTTTGAGCATGCGCGAATTGCCCGTCACCGATCCGGGCGGGTGTTTTTGTGCCTGAAAAGGGCGGAAACAGATATAGCGCACCAGCAGCTAAGATTGCCGCTGCTCCCCCTGCCAAAGCGATGCGAGGCCCCGTCATCGCGCTTCCCCTGGAGCGGGTTCGTCATGCTCGATTGCGGCCTCGTAAAGCACCAGTTTGGTGTAATCACGGCCATCAATCCCCAGCGGGCCTACCGGTCGCCAAAAGTTGCGCCCGAGGCTTACCTTTTCCTGGTCGCTCAGCATGTCGAGAGGAAAAGCATTTGCTTCGGTCAGCAATGCTTTAGAGTCTTCGCTCAACCGCTCGAATATAAGGAGCGACTGGTTGCCGATGTAGGAGCGTTGTTCAAACACGCGAACGTCGATCCCGATGATACCGGGATCGAGATCGAATGCTTCCACTTCGAGCCATGTGGCTGACTTCGGGCTTTCGACAATGAGCGAATCCTGTTCGGCCACCAGTTCGGCACGCGTCCGGAAGAAGCGCCAGATTACTCCGGATTCGTAGACCTCATCGGGCGGGGCAGCCTGAAAGTACGCCTCACTTGTGCTGATCTGTTTTCCGTCGGCCGCGAGCCAGCGCATCCGCAGGCCGTAAACGAAACCACCTTTCAGATCGTGCAATTCTTCATCAACCGAGAGATGAACAAGCAGTTTTGCTTTGTCGACAGGCTGAGAAAAGGCAAATGTGACGGCATCCTCACTTGGTATCCGATAAGTGATCGAACGCTTTGAAATCCGGGCGTCACGAACATTGATGCTGCGGCCTTCGGTCAGGTAAGTGAATACCGGCACAGCGTATTCACGGCCGGTCCAACCGGACACGCCGAGCATGGCGATCACCATCAGCAGTTTTCCGAAACCAGTCAGGCTCATCGAGACACCTCGCCAAGTCCGGGCATCATCAGCCATCCAAACGCATAGCGCCGCCCTTCGGTTGCATCGAGATAGCGCACCGACATGCCTGGGCGGGCCTCCATGCCTGCCTGTGCACGCGAATTGGTCACCATCTCGGCGCGCAGGCCGGTCTTGCGAAGAGAGGAAACCAATTCATCCAAAGCCGGACTTGGCGTCCCGATCCGGTCGTTTGACACCAGCACATCGACTTTACGAGGATAGCCGATGGCTTCGCGGGGGCGTGCACGGAACTGAAAGATCATGGGATCTTCAATTCCCTCCTGCGTCCGGACCCATTCCTGCCACGTGACGTCAAAGACTGTGTTCGGATTGCGCAGGAAGCTGTCGCTTCGGGTTGCCACGAACAAGGCGTTGGATCCCCATCGAGTGTGGAGCTCCGCCCCCAGTTTTGCAGGCAATACTCCGCGCGAGTTTTCAAAAGACAGGACGGCTTTTTGAGGGCTTTGCCCGTGCGCGAGAAAGATATTGCCTTCCGCGCGATCGGGTGAGGAAAGGCTCCAATGCAATTGCTTGCCGATCATGCACCGTGAAACGGACAGCCCGCCCAATTGTGCTGCTGCGCGAGCGGACACTGGAGTTTCGCCCTCGCGCACGTCCGCGATCATCGGGGCCGCGATTTCAAAGCGGGCAAATGCCAGTTGCTCCAGTTTCGCCCAGCGCGGCTGCGCGGCGTTCCTATCGAGATCGCACAGTTTAGGCCCGTCTGGCCCCGTCTGGTGAATTGCCCTTTCCGAAATTGATTTGATTGCAGCATCGCTGAGAATGATTGCAGCAGAGGATCCGCGCACCGTCCTGCCTTCTTCGGGAAGCGAGATGCCAATGTCCGTCACAAGCTCGCGCAGCGCAGCGAGATCGGCTGATTTTGCCGCCTCGTCCGAGATGGCGAATTGGGACGCGGCGACGGTGTCAGCTGCGCGGATGACCACGTGAGCGGTGTTGGTTGCGCCTTCGAAAACGCTGACCACTTCGCGCTCTCCGGCTTGATCGCCGGTAGATACCCCTCCGATCACGAGCCAGCGCGCGCGCTGGTTCTTCTGCAGCTCGATCGCGGCGACGGCGAGACCGGGCCTGGCGCTCGGATCAGCAAGAATTATCGCCTGGTCGCGCTGGGCGGATGGGTCGAAGACAAGCAGTTCCTTGCCTGCTCCATCATCGCGCGCAATGGCGATTTTGCCGTCATCAAGCTGAAGCAGGCGCCAGCCATCAGCGGATTGATCGAACTGCGGTGTGTAATCGGGCACATCCTCTTCGAGTAATTCGACCAGACTCGATAACGCAGAGGCGCTTTCTGCGGAAAGAGGCGCTGCCACTGCGCGCGTTGCGCGGACATAGGCATCGCCGATTGCGGCAACGGCAAGAGCGTTGAAGCCCTGGCTGTCGCTGGAAGGCCGGGCAGGGGTCTGTGCAGCAGCACCGCTCATATTCATGCGCGCGGTGGCGGCAGAGACCGTAAATCCGATGAAGTTTCCGATAACAGCGCCTGCCAGGCTGATTTGCAGGGTTGATCGGGCA
>CALLQC010000044.1 GCA_938015255.1 uncultured Erythrobacter sp. | reverse complement strand
CGCGCTTTCAAACGGAGCATCGGTGCGGATTTTCGCGACGGCGATTTCAGGCAGGACGGTGAAGTTCGAAAAGGTCGAACAGCCCATGTAGTGGTAAATGGTCTCGCCCTTGTAGGAGAAACGCGAGGTGCCGTCAGGCATAAGCCCCTGACCTTGTGTGGCGCGGATAGCGCTACACAGATTGGTCTTGCCGGACAGGCACATTTTGCACTGGCGGCATTCCGGCGTGTAAAGAGGGATCACGTGATCACCCGGCACGACCGAGGTCACGCCGGCGCCCACTTCGCGCACAATGCCAGCGCCTTCATGGCCGAGTACGCTAGGAAAGATCCCTTCGCTATCCAGCCCGTCCAAGGTGTAGGCATCGGTATGGCAGATACCCGTCGCCATGATCTCGACCAGAACCTCGCCTGCCTTCGGACCCTCAAGGTCAAGCTCGACAATCTCAAGCGGCTTCTTCGCCTCAAAGGCAACTGCAGCACGGGTTTTCATGACTCTACTATCTCCCAACAGGCGGAACAGCGTTACAGCCATGCATAGCAGTCCACGCACAATAGGCGAGCGCTCAGATCCAATGATGGAGAGAAATGGTGCGGTCGAGAAGACTCGAACTTCCACGGCCTTTCGGCCACAACGACCTCAACGTTGCGCGTCTACCAGTTCCGCCACGACCGCACTCGGGAGATTCGGGCGCTCAGACTTATCTGTTGCCCTCGGTAGGAGCGCGCCACTAGCAACAGCCACCGCAGCGTGCAAGAGCTTTGGTGCGGGAATGTTCGGCTAACCGGGGGACCAGCCGATTTCGACCACACGCGCAGCGGGCGGAACATCCGCAATCGCCTCTGTTACCCGCAGGCTCTCTCCCGGCGCCAGCTCTCGTTTTGATGGCACGACTGGCCAGGTTCCGACCTTGCGTTCGCGCTCATCGCTGAAAACCACGAGCAGGTTAGGCACAGACACAGTCTCACGGCCCGAATTGGTGATCGTGCCGCGGACCTGGAATATCTCTTCCCCTGTATCAAGCTCTGCGGTGCGTTGCTGGTCAGCCGGGAAATCCAGCTCCAACTCCGGCTGGCCGATGCCAAATGTGGGCCGCTCGATTGGTAACAGGCTGGGTACGCCATAATAATTGACCGCAACCACGATACCGGTAGCCAACAATGCAAAGACCGCCGCTGCGATCGTCCACATCTTCAGCGGATTGCGCCGCGCGGTGAATGGCGGTGAGTAATCGAAGTGCGACACTTCGCCTTCGTATTCGCTTCCAGCCGCGTCCTGATCGTATGCATCGCTCGCTTCACCGGCAAGAGGATCACTGTCTGTGTCGAACGCGGGAAGGCTTTCCTCATCCGGAAGGTTGGTGTTCGTCGAATGAGGTTTTGCAGCCGGCACTTTCGGTTGTTTAAGCGCCGCTGCAGCAATACCGCCGGCTATTGGATTTCCCGGACCAGCGCCGGCACTTTCTGACTGATCTGATTCTGAGGCTTTCCAATGGCTGACCGATGGACCTTCTTCGGATGGCTCATCAGCTGGCCGACCAGGCTCATCTGACGCGGCAGGCTGTGGCGGAGTGGAATCGGGTTTTGAAACAGCTTGTGCGGGCGCAGCACGATTTGTCAGATCAAGCGGCTCGGACTCCTGAAACCAGCTGTGTTTGCACTTCGCGCAGCGTACTGTTCGGCCATCAACGCCGATGGCGGTGTCCGGCACGGCATAACGCGTCGAGCAAGCTGGGCAGGATATGATCATGGTGTCACCGGCATTAATCATGGGCCTCTCGCAAACAAGAGCGCATGCGGCTCATGGCCCGAATTCAGCGCTGTTTTCCACACTGGCGGGCCTTCCGGGCGTTTTCCGCATGCCAATCGGCTTTATAACGGCCGCTCGACCTTCCCCCCGCAACAGGGGCCTGATAAGCCGCGCGTGATGAGCGACCGCCCGAACGAAATTGTGAAATTCGACAATGTCGGGCTGCGCTATGGCACAGATCCCGAGGTGCTGAGCGATCTGAGTTTCACGCTGTATCCGGGCAGTTTCTACTTCCTGACCGGTGCGAGCGGCGCGGGCAAAACCAGCCTGCTGAAAATGCTTTATCTTTCGCAGCGTCCGTCTCGCGGTGCGATACGGATGTTCGGCAAGGATATGATTACGCTGCCGCGCGATCGCCTGCCCGATTTCCGTCGGCGATTGGGCGTGGTTTTTCAAAACTTCCGTTTGGTCGCGCACCTTTCTGCCTTTGACAACGTTGCCTTGCCGTTGAGGCTTGCCGGCACAGATGAGGCAAAGGTTGTGAAAGCGGTATCCGACATGCTCGATTGGGTCGGCCTCACTCATCGGTCTCAGGCGATCCCGGCGGCGATGTCAGGCGGTGAGCAGCAGCGTGTGGCAATCGCCCGCGCGGTAATCGCTCGCCCAAAGATGCTAATCGCCGACGAGCCGACTGGAAACGTTGATCCCGATATGGCGCTCAAGCTTCTGCGGCTTTTCGAAGCGCTGAACAATCGCGTGGGGACCACGGTGGTGGTCGCGACGCACGATGTGCATTTGCTCAAGAAAGTGCCCGAATCTCTCATTATGCGGCTTAACAAAGGGCGCCTCTCGGATCCGACCGGTGCCTTGCGGTTCCCGCCTCGTCCAGAACCCCAACGGGACCAGTCCAAATGAGCGCGAACGCCGAACAAAGCGCTGTGCGTCAGACGGAAAAACCGCATTATCCAAAAATGCGCGGAGGGCTGGCGGGTAAACTGCTGCCACAAACCCGGTTGGGCGGCCCGATACCCTGGGTTATCGCGATCCTTATCGCATTGGTTGTAATCGCGGCGGCAGGAGGTCTTTCCCTTCGTAATCTGGCGGACAATGCCCGCGCTGACCTTTCCGGCGCGGTAACTGTTCAAATCGCCGAGGCCAATGCTGCGCGGCGCGATGACATTGCCACAAATACAGCGAGCGTGCTTGGCCAGCAGGACATTGTGACTTCGGTGCGGATCATCCCCGAAGAGGAGCTGGAGGCACTGCTTGAACCGTGGCTGGGATCGGCAGTGGGCAGTGATGATCTGCCAATCCCCGCTTTGATTGACGTTGAGCTGAACCGGAAAGCATCGGGTGATGAGATTTTGGCTCTCGAAGCGGCCATTGCAAATGTCGCCCCGAAAGCGCGGGTGGATGCGCAGTCCGAATGGTTGAAGCCGGTCTACGAGGCATTGGCGGCGCTGCAATATCTTGCTTTGGCGCTAATCGCGTTAATCGGGTTTGCGACCGCTGCAGCGGTTTGGCTGGCCGCGCGCTCTGCCTTTTCCAACCATCGCGAAACAGTAGAGATCATTCATTTGCTCGGCGGTACTGACGAACAAGTGACGCGAATTTTTCAGCGGTCCGTGGTGCGCGATGCGACTTTTGGAGCCGTTATAGGCCTCGTTCTGGGGCTGGCCGCTGTCTGGCTGCTTGGGCGCCAGTTTCAGGCGCTGGACAGCGGGATGATTGGCGGCGGCGGACTGGATTGGAGTGACTGGCTCGTCATAGCCGCGATACCGCTTGCAGGAATTCTGGTTGCATTGCTGACCGGGCGGATCACGATTAAGCTCGCTCTCAGGTCGATGCTTTAGCTAGGGAAGCGTCGTGTTTCGTAGAATCGCCTCTTCGCTTATCCTCATTTGGGTGCTCGGCTTCCTATGGTTCGTCGTCGCCCTGCCTGATCGCGCTGAGGAAATAGCGACCGATGCCGTGGTTGTCCCGACCGGAGGAGAGGGCCGGATCGCGCAAGGGCTTTCGGTGCTTGACCGGGGCTTGGCCAAAAGGATGCTGGTGTCCGGGGTAGACCGAGAGGTGAAGCCCGGCGAATTCGCGGCACAATTCGGCGTTGATCAAGAAAGACTCGAATGCTGTATCACGTTAGGTTTCGCCGCCGTCGACACGCGCAGCAACGCCTCCGAAATCGCAGAGTGGGTTGAGGATAACGGCGTCAATTCACTGCGGCTTGTCACCACGGATTGGCACATGCGCCGGGCCGCAAGCGAGCTTTCCAGAGCGCTTCCATCACGGGTGGATGTGGTGAAGGATGCGGTGCCCTCCGATCCGAGTTTCAGCAGCCTTTTCCTCGAATATCACAAGCTGCTTGCCAGTTGGGCTGCTGGCCTGATCGGGTTTTGAGGCCGCTCATGTCAGTCCTTCGAAGCATCCTTTTCTACCCGATGTTTTACGCTTTTTCGGCGGTGCTTGTCATTGCGTCTGTCCTCGCAATTCCGTTTGGACGCGAGCGGCTGAAATGGGTGGTGGCGACCTGGGGAGTTTGGCATCGCTGGTGTGTCAACAATCTGCTGGGCATCACGATCGTTCAGGAAGGTGAAATTCCAGACGAGCCTGTGCTGATCGCGGTCAAGCACGAAAGTTTCTTCGAAGCGATCGATATGCCGCGCCTTTTCCGGTTCCCAACGGTGTTTGCCAAAAAAGAGCTGTTTGCCATTCCGGGGTGGGGTTTCTCTGCCAAGGTCTACGGACTTATCCCGGTTGCGCGGGACGGCGGAGCGCGCGCCTTGCGCGAGATGTTGCGCACCGCCCGCGATCGAATTGCAGAGGGCCGGCCGCTGATTATCTTTCCCGAAGGGACGCGAGTGGCACATGGCGAGCAGCCGCCGCTGCAATCGGGCTTTGCCGGGATCTATAAATTGCTTGGGCTTCCGGTGGTGCCGATCGCTGTCGACAGCGGCCCGCTTTATCACCGCTATGCCAAACGGTCGGGCACCATAACGTACCGGATCGGGGAGACGATCCCGGCTGGATTGCCGCGCGCCGAGATCGAACAGCGCGTTCATGCGGCGATTAATTCACTGAATTAGTGATCCCGACCGAAATCGGGTGCTGCATCGTCCTGCCCCTGATCGACGACCTCCCTGCGGATCGCCCGCGTGCGGCTGAACAGGTCGTGCAGGGTGTCCCCATCGCCTGATCGGATCGCGCGCTGTAAAGCGGTCAGGTCTTCAGTGAAGCGGCCGAGCATCTCAAGTACGGCGGACTTGTTGTTCAAAAACACATCGCGCCACATTACTGGGTCCGAAGCAGCAATACGCGTGAAATCGCGAAACCCGCCCGCGGAGTACTTGATCACTTCGCTGCGCGTCACTTCTTCTAGATCGCTGGCCGTGCCAACAATCGTGAAAGCAATAAGATGCGGTATATGGCTGGTCACCGCCAGCACCAGATCGTGATGCTCGGCATCCATCAACTCGACGCGAGCGCCGAGCTGGGTCCAAAAATCGCTCAGCAATGCAACTTTCGCCGCGTCGGCGTCGCCGTGCGGCGTCAGGATGCACCAGCGATTGGCAAACAGGCTTGCAAAGCCCGCTTCCGGACCGCTCTGCTCCGTCCCTGCAACTGGGTGTGCCGGGATGATTGTGTGGTTAGGCAGCGCCTTTGACAATGCCTCAGCCACGCTTTGCTTGGAAGAGCCGACGTCGCTGATGATCGCATCGGGCCGTAAAGCATCTGCGATGTCCAAGGCAGCGGCTTCCATTGCTCCCACAGGCACACACAGGATTACAAGATCGGCATCGCGCACGGCTTCGACACTGGAGTGTGTGATGTGCTGGGCAAGACCCAGCGTCTGCGCTTTGCGCCTTACTTCAGGATCCGCGTCGAATCCTGCCGTCGCGATATTTGGCGCATGTTCGCGAATGGCGAGACCAATCGAGCCCCCCAACAGGCCGAGGCCGATTATCGCGACTTTGCGGATCATGCCGCTTCTCCGCACAGCCCGCGCAAGGTTGCAATCACGCGGTCCATATCTTCGGTTTTTCCAATGGTTATTCTCAACGCATGTTCGAGACCCGGATCGGGCAAGTGCCTCACAGCATATCCAGCCTCTGCAAGTGCAACTAGGGCATCTGTCGCCTGCACATCACCCTTGAATTCGACCAACAGGAAATTGGCCTCGCTTGGCACGGCTGACAATCCATGATTGCCAAGCGCGGAAATCGCTTTGGCAAGGCGGTCCCGTTCGATGCTGTTGTGTTTTCGGCTTGCTGCCACGAATTCTTGATCGCCCAGCGCTGCCAGGGCCGCTTTCTGCCCGCTTACGGTCACGTTGAAAGGCCCTCTGGTGCGGTTCAGCACATCAATCAGGCCAGGTGCTCCGGTTGCCCAGCCGATACGCTCCGCTGCCAGCCCGTAAATCTTGGAGAATGTCCGAGTGACCAACACGTTGTCGAATTCGGCTACGAGAGCAAACCCGATCCCGCTCGCATCTGGATCGAGATATTCGGCATAGGCTTCATCGATGACCAGCAGCACGTTTTCGGGCAGGTTGGCGTGCAGGCGGCGCACCTCGCTGTCCGCTATCCATGTGCCGGTGGGATTGTTCGGGTTGGCGAGAAACACTACCCGAGTTCGGTTGGTGACGGCAGCCAGAAGGGCGTCGACATTCGCGGTGAAGTTCATGTCGTCGGCCTCAACAGGTGCCGCGCCGTAGCGCCGCGCGGCAATGTCATAAACGGCGAAGGAGCGAATGCTGAACAGCACCTCGTCCCCAGGCCCGGCAAACGCTTGCGCAGCAAGGTTCAGCAGCTCGTCTGACCCGGTGCCGCAAACGATGCGATCGGGATCGAGGCTGTGTAATGCGGCGATCTTCGCGCGCAGTGCAGAGCAGCCTGGATCGGGATAGGTTGCCGCTTCGCCCCGATGATCGTGAAGCACGGCCAGCGCAGCCGGACTGGTGCCAAGCGGATTCTCGTTAGCAGACAGTTTAACCAAGGCGCGGCCATCGCTCGCGGTTGATTTTCCGGGTTTGTAAGCGTGGATTCCAAGGATCCATGGTTTGGGTTCTGGGCGCATAGTCATTGCGGGCGGGGCGATAACCGCTTCCGGCATGGCTGAACAGTCCAATTGACACGTGACGTGCACTCCCCCAATCGGCACGGCCAATGAATGCAGCCCCTGCCTCGAAGGTTTACACCTTGCCTGAAGACTTGCCGCTCGATTGCGGTCAGGTTCTTGCCGGCGCACAGGTGGCATATGAGACTTATGGCGAGCTGGCCAGTGACAGGTCGAATGCGATCCTCGTATGCCATGCGCTGACTGGTGACCAATATGTGGCCAGCAAGCATCCGATCACGGGCAAGCCCGGCTGGTGGGAGCGAATGGTTGGCCCCGGTCTACCCATCGATACAGACCGATATCACGTGATCTGCGCCAATGTGATTGGCAGCTGCATGGGCTCCACCGGCCCGGCCAGCCCCGCGCCCGACGGATCGCCGTATGCAATGCGTTTTCCGGTCATCACGATCAGGGACATGGTGCGAGGTATTGTCGCGCTGCTGGATGGGCTTGGCATTGCCCGGCTGCACGCTGTTATCGGCGGATCGATGTGCGGAATGCAGACGCTAAGCCTCGCGGCGAACTGGCCGGAGCGGGCTGAACGAGTTCTGGTCATCGCATCAACCGCGCGCCATTCGGCCCAGAATATCGCCTTCCACGAGGTCGGGAGGCAGGCAATCATGGCCGACCCGGCCTGGGCTGATGGCGATTATTACGCGGCAGACGCTTCACCTGATAACGGGTTGGCTGTGGCGCGCATGGCGGCGCACATTACCTATCTTTCAGAGGAAGGTTTGACCGAAAAGTTCGGGCGCCGGTTGCAAGACCGATCAAGCAAGAGCTTTGGTTTCGATGCCGACTTTCAGGTGGAAAGCTATCTGCGCTATCAGGGAAGCGGCTTCACGCAGCGTTTCGATGCCAACAGCTATCTCTATATCACCCGTGCGATGGATTATTTCGACCTTGCCGAAGAGCACGGCGGAAAACTTGCCAATGCTTTTGATGGATCCTCGGCGCGGTTCTGCCTTGTGAGTTTTGACACTGATTGGCTCTACCCTACCGCAGAGAGCCGCCATATCGTACATGCTCTCAACGCCGCGGGAGCCAAAGTCAGCTTTGTCGAACTGTCGGCGCCTGCCGGGCATGATAGTTTCCTGCTGCCGCATAAACAGCTCGATCGCGTGGTTGAGGGCTTCATCAAATGAGCCTGAGAGCAGATCTCGCGGCAATTGCTGCGCATGTTTCAAGCGGCACACGCGTGCTAGATATTGGCTGCGGTGATGGCGCCTTGCTCGCCGAGCTTGAGCGGGCGAGCGGTGTTGATGCGCGCGGGATGGAGCTTGACGCCGGTTTGGTGGAAAAGTGCGTCGCGCGGGGGCTTTCGGTGGTGCAAGGCGATGCCAATACCGATCTTGCAGAATACCCTGACAAGGCGTTTGACTACACCATACTCAGCCAGACGCTCCAGACTGCGACCCGTCCGGACAAGATGCTGGATGAGTTGTTGCGGGTCGGGGAAAAGGCTTTTGTTTCCTTTCCGAATTTCGCCCACTGGCGGACCCGCGCTGCGCTGATGTTCGGGGGGCGGATGCCGGTCACGCGGGCGCTACCTGTGAGCTGGTACGAGACGACGAATATCCACCATGTCACGATCGCCGATTTCCGCGATCTGGCGCGGGCTAAGGGCGCGCATATCGAGAGGGAATGGTTTTTCGCCAATGAAACGCAAATCGGCGCGTCAGTTGCAAACTGGCGCGCCGAATTCGCGGTGTTCCAATTGTCGCGGTAGCGATCAGCCCGGGCGGTGAATGCCGCAGACCTTGTGACCGTCGGGATCTGTGAAGTAACATAGGTTCATTACACCCATCGTACCCTCACGCGGTCCCGGAGGATCTTCACACGTGGTCCCGCCATTGGCGATAGCAACGTCGTGCAGCTCCTGCACTTGCTCAAGCGAGTCGCACTTGAAGCCGATGGTGAAGCCGTTCGCGGTATTGGCTGGCTCGCCATTGATCGGCTCACTGATCGAGAATGTGTGCCCGCCGTGAATGTAAAACAGCCGGGTTTGGCCAGTGTCGTTGACATGGGCCATCGGTTCGCCGGCACCAAGAACGCCAAGAACTTTATTATAAAAGGCTTTTGAACGTTCGATATCGTTGCTGCCGATCATCACGTGATTAAGCATTGGGTAGTGTCTCCTCTTTCTACAGCGACAGGGGGTAAGCGAGTGCGAACGGGCTAGCAAGATGCTCTACATCAAGCATTGCTGCTGTAGTGCGAAGTTCACCTTGCGCATGATAGGAGCCAAATCATGATGACACATCTTATTGGGGCTGCGTTGCTTGCAGCGACCGCCCAGGCCCCCGCTCACTCTGCGGTCCAGTCGCTATCTCAAGAAAGCAAGGCTTTGCTGCGCTGTTCGGCTGCGTTCGCCATGGTGTCGCACGGACAATCGACTGGCAATGAGGCGGCACTCAGATGGCCGAAACTGGATACGCGGGGCCGCGAGTTCTTTGTGCGCTCCATGGCGCAACTTATGGATGAGAGCGGGCTCGATCGCGACGGCATTGCGCGTCTTGTAAGCGCAGAAGCGCAGCGGCTGTGGGACGCGGGCGAAGTGGACAAGGTCATGCCTGCCTGCCTCGTCATGCTAGAGTCTTCTGGGGTCTAAAATCGGCACTCGTTCATGTTAGGATCATCGAAGATGAACTAAACAAACGACAAGCCAACATTTCAGGAGGATTTTCGATGCGCGCCTATATTGTCGTCGCTGCCACAGCGCTTGCGTTCGCCATACCAACAGCGGCTCATGCTCAGGACGCTACCCCTCCAGAGGCGGAACCTGTGCTGGCCGAAATGTCGGAAAAGCTGGCCGATCCGGCGTTTCAAGCGCAGGCCGCAGCAATTGCCCAGGTTTTGATTGGCAGCATGCTGGAACTCCCGATTGGACCACTGGCCGATGCGATGGATGAAGCGACCGGCGGTGAAGGTTCTGAAATCGACCCCGATGCCCGCGTCCGCGATCTTGCGCCCGGTGCTGAGGCTCTGCCCGAGCAGGTTGCCGAGCGCTTGCCCGAAGCGATGACCGCGATGAGTGCAATGAGCGAGGGCGTCCACGCCATGCTTCCCGCCTTGCGCGATATGGCGGAGCGGATGCGCGGAGCCATCGAACAGACGCGTGATGCAAGGTAATTCCTGAACCTGCGATCTACCGCTATTTGCCGCGCGAATCGTGTGGACGAAACTGCCCGCTTGAGGCATGAAACACATTGCAATGTGGCAACTCTATCAATTCCCTCTCTGTCCCTTCAGTCGCAAGATCCGGCTCCTTATGGGCGAGAAGAATATCGCCTACGATCTGGTGCGTGAGGATCCGTGGGCGGCGAGCGATCACTTTTACAATTTGAACCCTGCAGGGCGCACACCTGTCCTGGTGAATGAGGGCAAAGGTGTCGTTATCGCAGACAGCCGCGCTATCGGCGAATACTTCGAAGAGACGGTCGAGCGGGCACCGATGATCAACGGAACAGCGTCCGGCCGGGCTGAGATCCGGCGGCTGACTGCGCTGTTTGACGAGAATTTCTACCACGATGTGACAGCGCCGCTTTTGTCCGAGAGGATGAAGAAGCGTATCATCCTGCGGCAGCCTCCGGATAGCCGTGCCCTGCGCGAAGCGATGAAAATGGCGCACGGCCATCTCGATTACATGGACTGGCTGATAGACAATCGTCCGTGGTTGGCCGGTGCGACTATGAGCATGGCCGATCTTGCTGCTGCCGCCCAGATCAGCGTGGCAGATTATCTCGGCGGGATCGATTGGACAGGGCATGAGCAAACACGCGGCTGGTATTCCGTGTTCAAGAGCCGGCCGAGCTTTCGGCCGCTCCTGACCGAGCGGATGGATGTTATCAAACCTCCTGCGCATTATGCGCTGGTTGACGGCTGATATCATCTGCGCGCGCATGCGCCCCAGTACGCAAATCATTGTTGTCCCAAGACAAGACCGCAGATTTACGTCGCCCTTGCAGATGGTCAGCGATAAACCGATATTGTCTCGTGAAAGAGAGATCACTTAATGACCGATGACCAGAAGGCCCTCACCGAAGCGGAATGGCGAGAGAAGCTGACGCCTGAACAATATCATGTCTTGCGTGAGGCTGGGACCGAACGGGCTTTCACCGGCAAGTACGATAAATTTTACGAAGAAGGCGAATACACCTGCGCCGGCTGCGGAACCGTGCTTTTTTCAAGCGATGCGAAATACAATTCCGGCTGCGGCTGGCCCGCTTTTACCAAGCCGTCACTCGAAGAAACAGTCGAGGAACGACGTGACGTTTCGCATGGCATGATCCGTACCGAGGTGCTCTGCGCAAGTTGCGGCGGGCATCTTGGCCATGTCTTCCCGGACGGTCCGCCACAAGAAGGCGGCATGCGCTATTGCATCAATTCGGCTGCACTTGACTTCGAAAAAGACGCCTGAACCCTCACAGCGGCGCCGATATGGCAGGGAAACCTGTGCATGGATGCGCGTTGAGCATGTTCACCAAGGGTTACAAGTGGCTTATGCAAAGCCATTGCCCGGGCAGTACAGGCTGAACGATTTATCATGTCGAAGCGGGGTGAGCGATTGACGAACAAGAACAAGCGCGGCGCGCGGCGCGCCGCGGCAGAGCGTGCAAGCTCACGATCGCCGTCCAAAAAGCGCAATAATGGCGCAGCTAGGAAGGTCGGCAGCCAGTCAGCGCTGTGGAAGTGGGCCAAGCGAGTGACCCTGTGGGGCGGCGCGCTTGCGTTGCTTGGTGCGATTTTCCTTGTTTTCGCTGTCGGCTTCGCGGCGCGTTCTCTCCCCAGTTTCTACCAGCTCAAATCAAATCAGAACGCGCAGACCATCCTTGTTCGCGCGCGAGACGGCACGGAAATTGTCGAAATCGGGCCGAGCTTTGGCGAATGGATCGCGCACGGCGATATCCCCGATAACATGAAGAACGCGATGATCGCGGTCGAGGACAAGAGGTTCTATTCGCACTACGGCGTCGATCCGATCCGGACGACGGGTGCGATAGTCGAAGGTTTTACCGGCTCGCGATCGCGCGTGGGCGGCACATCCACCATCACCCAGCAACTCGCACGCAATGTGTTCCTCAACACCAACCGGACGATTGATCGCAAAGCGCGCGAGGCTGTGCTGGCCATGGCGCTCGAATGGAAATTTTCTAAGGAACAGATCCTCGAGCTGTATCTCAACAAGGTCTATTTCGGCGGCGGTGCTTACGGCATTGACAGCGCAAGCCGCAAATTCTTTAGCCATCCGGCCAAGGAACTCAGCGTCGCTGAAGCTTCGATCATCGCGGGCCTCGTGAAAGCTCCGAGCCGCTATTCACCGACCGCCGATGTTCAGGCAGCTGTTGATCGCGCGAAGGTCGTGCTGAGGCTTATGCGCGAGCAGGGTTACATCACGGCTGAGGAAGCTTCGGTTGATGTTGCGACAGTTGATCTGAAAGAGCAGGCTGGCCAGAACTCGGTTCGTTATTTCACTGATTGGGCGCTGCCGCAGCTTGATATTCTGCTGCCTGAGACATTTGCGCCGATCGAGGTCTGGACCACACTCGATGTGGGAATGCAGCGGGCAGCGACCGCTTCCATCGAAGCAAATACGCCATCGGGTACGCAGGGTGCACTTGTCAGTCTGGACCGCGACGGTGCGATCCTCGCTCTGGTAGGCGGCACCGATTACGTCGAGACGAATTTCAACCGGGCAACCAACGCAATGCGTCAGCCCGGTTCATCATGGAAACTGTTTGTCTACCTTGCCGCGCTCGAAGCTGGATATATCCCGACCGATACCGTTCGCGATGTGCCGGTTGAGATC
>CALLQC010000043.1 GCA_938015255.1 uncultured Erythrobacter sp. | reverse complement strand
CTTTGGCTGGGGGCCGAACTCGACCCGCGATCAATTCTGGTGGGCCAGATCGTCATGACCGGTTGCTGGCTGAACGCTGCAAGCACGGTTGCGTTTTCGTTTCTGCAGGCCCGTGGCCAGCCCAAATTTGCGGCCGTGCTGCATCTGATTGAGTTGCCTGTTTACGCCGGTTTGCTTTTGGCTCTTGGTGCGAAGTTCGGTCTGGCAGGCTTCGCCGCAGCCTTTGCGCTTCGTTGCGGTGCCGACAGCTTGGTAATCCTTGCAAGATCGCGCGTTCTTGACCGGGGCGCGCTCGTCAAAATAATGATCCTTGGTATCACAGTTTTGTTCGCATTCATTGCTGCGCAGCTTTTCGATGATTGGAGCCGATTGGCTATGGCTGGGATCGCATTGGCCGCGCTTTCGATATCGCTTGCACGCCAGTTCCTGCCGGATACCGTGAAGGCGGCGTTCCGCAACAATCCGGTGTGGGGGAAATCGCGGGTTTTACGATGGCTGATTTAACCTCCGTGCGAAGTCGGACATTGGTCACATCACGTCGTGCAAGCGAGGGTCAGCCATGAATTCCGCGCCGTTCACCAGACAGGATTTTTGCGTCGTCGCTGCTGTCAACAGTGAGGCGATTCTGAAGGCTTGTCTGGCGCGCTCGCCAGATATTGCGGAAGAGGATCTGCGTTTGATCGTCATTCGCGATGCGACCTCAATGGCAACAGCATACAATTCAGCCTTGGGAAGAACGCGGGCGAGGATTGTTTTGCTGGCGCATCAGGATACCTACCTTCCACGTGGCTGGCTGGACCGGGCCATTGCAGGTTTGAACGCACTTACTGCCGATCATCCCCGGTGGATGGTCTGCGGCCCATATGGCGTTCAGAAAGGCGGGCGTCACATCGGACGATTATGGGACACGGCACTCGGGCAAGAAATCTGTGCGCAAGGTTTCAATCCGGCACCGGTCGACTCGCTCGACGAATTGCTGATCATCCTGCGGCGGGAAAGCGGGATCCGCTTTGACGAAGGGTTGCCCGATTTTCACCTGTATGGAACTGATATTGTTCAAATTGCGAAGGAAAATGGCGGAAGCGCGTTCGCGATTGAGCTTCCGGTGGTGCACAATAACAGGCCAATTGTCACTCTGCGCGGCGGCTATTTGGACGCATACAGATACATGCGCCGCAAATGGCGCCAGAAATTGCCGATCTGGACAACCGTCGCTGCACTATCCTATTTTCCTTTATCGCTTTGGCGTGCCCAATGGCGCCGCCGCAAGATCAAGGATCGTGGCCCTGAACTTCACACAGACGCGGTGAAGATCGCAAAACAGCTAGGCTACGAATAGGATTGCTCCGATGGCCTCACGTCCAACCCAGCCTGAAGCCAGCCCTTCTCCAGAAGATCCTGCCGTCTTTGAGCTGCCGCCTTTCTGGGCACTTTCCCGCGACCGCTCGGCAAAAGATCGCTCGTGGACAATCGCGCCGCTGGTCGCGTTGGTTTATGCTGTGCTCCTGCTTCCTCCCGAGGTGCAGGTAACGCTCGCGGGTTTGAAGATTACCGGGTACAGGATCGTCATTCTCTGCTTCGCAATTCCAGCTGTTTTGCGGCTTGCGGGAGGATATCAGCAACTTTCGATCGGCGATGCTGCAATCCTGTTGTCCGGGGCGTGGACTTTCGTTGCGTTTCTAGGCGTCTATGGGCCGGGCGAGGGGACAATCAGAGGCGGCGCCGTGCTGCTTGACGCGATAGGGGCCTATCTGATCGCAAGGACGGCGATAGGCAGTCTGAACGATCTCAGGCGGGTGCTTGTCCTTGTTGCGCCGGTCTTCGCCCTGTCCGCGACCATACTCATGATCGAAAGTGTATCTTCGACCCTGATATTCCGGCCGCTTCTTTCGGCAATCTTCGGCTCGGTGAGCGTGTATTCAGGCGGTGAGGCCTCAAGCGAGCTGGTTTATATGAACAACGAACGGCTTGGGCTGATGCGCGCCTATTCCGGGTTTTCGCATCCGATCCTCGCCGGTGTGACCTTGGCATCAATCCTTCCGCTCTATGCGCTTTCGGGACTTCGTTCATGGCCGCTCTGGCTGGGACTGTGCGCGGCTTTGCTCTGTGTATTTTCGATGTCCTCGATCGCGTTGCTGGCGGTTGCGATCGGCTTTGGCTTTCTGGTTGTCGACCGGTTGAAGGACTACTTTATATTGGTCACCTGGCCGACGATCTGCGCATCAATCGCGGGAGTCCTCGTGATCGCGCATTTTGTGACCGACAACGGCATTTTCAGATTCCTCATCCGGTACACATTCAGCCCGCACAATGGCCGCGTGCGTCTGTATCAATGGGAGGCAGGTGCACGGTCGATGGGAGAGAATCCGTGGTTCGGAATTGGGTACGAACCTATTCTTGTGACGACATGGCTCCCCAGCAGTCTTGATGCGCATTTCCTCTCCATTGGGGTAAGAAGCGGTTGGGCGACACCGGTCCTGCTGATGGCCGGATGCCTCGCCATCATGGTCGCGCTAGGACGAAGTTCTGCGTGGCATTCCTACCGTGATCGCGACATGGTCACAGGGCTCAATATGGCGATCGGCCTGCTGCTTATCGCATCGATGACTGTGGCATATTACGCGGAGACCAACGTGTTTTTCATGGCTGTTTTGGGTGTGGGAGCCGCCATCGCCGCGCTCCGTCCACATCAGCCCGCAATTGCATCGATGATCGGAGCAGACGCGGGCTTCAGTTCGGGGACCGCAAGGCTTCAAGCCGGCGCCGCTAGTTCAGTGTAACGGCGCCAACAGGAGCCAATGAAGATCGCGGGCTCCCGCCAATATCGAATGGCAAGAGCGGCGGTCGCAATGCTGCCACCAGTTCGCCCGACAGTGCGAAATTGCCAGCGTCGTAGTCCGCGAACCAGCTGTTTTTGTCGCCGCCCTTAATGGGATCAAGTGCCTCGCCGTGATCGAGAGCGCTGCCCCATATTGCGTTGCTCGTTATCGTGACATCGAGATCGGCGGTTGATCCGCTTCCTCCAGAAAGCTGATATGTGGCATTGTTGGCCACGACGCAGAATTGATCGGGCAAATAAGCAGTCCCGGTTTGCATTGGCACCGTAAGCTGCTGCGTTGGCATGGAGTTGTGGACCATCACTACGTGGCTGCTTGTGCTCCCGGTTGTCGAGTTTGCCTGCTGCCAATCCCAGTATGTTTCGGTTGCAAAAAGGTTCGCTATGAAATTGTTTCCGAAATAGGCGTCGGATAGCGGGGCGCTGCCGATGAACAGGTTTTGGCCCAGCACATCGACACAGGAATTGTCAGCAAAGATGATGTTTTCCGCCGCGCCGACCTGCTGATAGATATCGGCATGAAAATCAAAGCTGTTTACAAGCACGACTGGCGAAGCTGCAGCATCAATGGGAGTGAAACCGGCCCCCGCATTGCCAGCGATAGACAATGAGGTTGCGCGGTGAACGTCGTCTACCAAGGTCGCATCCCAGTCAGATTGCGCATCGATCCAGGCGGCGAGATCCCGATTGAAATAGCCGAATTCTTCAGCGACCGGATCAAAGCCCGCCGCGCTCGCCGCCAAAAAGCTTGCCTCGTCATTCTTCAGAGCAAATGTCAACGGAGGCGATGCGCCATCTGACAAGGTGACGATACGATTGTTCCAATCCGAACCGCCCGGAATATCGATCATCGCCACTGCCTCGGGCCCGGTGTATTTCACCGTCAATGCCGTAAAGTCGTTGCGAGCATGACGAGGGTCATGATCTGTTAGCTTGCAGCCGATCACGCATTTTCCGCCCTGGGAGAAATCACCTGTCGTTCTGGTGACGACGCATCCCCGCGCGAGCGATGCATTGTTAAAGACATTGTGCAGATCGCTGATCTCGCATTCGAGAAAGTACGGATTTGCCGATACGATATACCCGACCTGCCTGCCGGCTGTCCCAGCCCACAACTGATCGCGGCCGGCCGAGTTTCGAAACGTGCAGCGTTCAAAAACAGGATCTTCGCTATTGCCCCCGCTTCCGGCGTAGTTGTTCACGTTTTCAAATTCGAACGTGATGTTTCTCCACCATACTTCGTTGGTGAAGCACGAAAGGTTCGCCGGGCGATAGCTCCAGCCAGGCGTCCCGGAAAGTTCGACGTGCTCAGCTGCGCCTTCGACGGTGATGTGGTTTTTCGGTCGATAGCCATTCCAGCTTGCAAGTTGATAGCTACCACCTTCTGTGACTTGGATCAGCGGATTGTCGAAGCTCTGGGTTCGGCAAAACTCTGCAGCTGTGTTGATAGTCTGATATCGCGCGCCCGGTATTTCTGGCTGCGATGGAGCGACTTCAAGGATCGCGTCATGCCGTGCATCTGCCATCGAAAACGCATACGGGCCGATGATGCGTGATTGCATTTGCGGATCGCTCGGCACGGCCTCAGCATAAAGATGCGCGTCTCCATCAACCCCTGCCGGCCTGACAAGCTGTGCGCACCAGCAATGGCACAAATAGCTTGTACCGTCCGGCCTCGAAAATGCCTTGAGCGAGGGCGCTGCGATGTCAAACTCGGCACCTTCGAAATAAACCCTTACATGCGACAGTCCGAGATTTTCGAGCAGCGAACCTGAATCGATAGCGCCAGCGTAGAATACCACTTCGAGAGTATCGGTGAAACGCTGGCGTGGCGGCACAATCATATGCAGCCAAGGCTTCGCAGTCGTTCGTTCGGGATCATTCGGCGTAACAGTAAAGCCGCTGCCTGCTGTTCCGTCATACTTCGCAGCGGGCACCAGCTGCTGCAGGACTGATGTGGACAAGGGCGCGGGCATTGCCGCCGAGGCTGCGCTCCCGAACCCACTGGCAAAACCCGGCATCAGGCCAGCGCCACAATATTTGATGCAGTTGTGCCGGTCGCCATTATGCGCCTGGCCCGAACCTGCAGCTGTGTGCCAGCCGGCACTGCAATAAAGGTGACGGGGGCATCGCTATCCTTGCCGCGAAGGACGATATTGCCGCCATTGCCAACATACAGCGCCTTTGGAATTGAGGGCAGATCAGCCGCATCGTTTGGCGTAACGGCGTAGGGATTTTCACTTGGGGTCAGGGCTGATTGGGCTTGGTAGGCAAATTCATCAGACATCGTCGTGCTCCTCGTTCGCAATTGAAACATCGGATTTTCCGGGATTGATTCGACTGCTAACCAAATAGGTTAGTGTAGGAAAATGAAATTCCTCATCGCTGCGTTTTGCCGTCGAAATGCTGTAGGCTTTCCCGTAAGCTGCAGATTGGTAGGCAGAATTGGCCATTGGCCATCGTACGACCTTCGAAAGGGCTTTTCCGGCATCATGGATGTTCCCCCGGCGCGTTCAGAACTCACTGTGATCATCGTGAACTGGAACACCCGTCAGCTCACTCTCAAAGCTGTCGAAACGCTGCTCAAGAACGCCGGCGATGTTCGCATGGACGTTGTGGTATGGGACAACGGATCGACAGATGGCTCGGCCGAAGCATTGGCAGCACGTTTTCCAGAAATACGGCTGATCAGGCATCCTGAAAATGTCGGCTTCGCGCAGGCGCACAATCTTCTCATGCCTACAATCGCGACCGAGTGGGTGCTGCTGCTGAACTCCGACACGGAAACCTACCCCGATGCGATTGCGAACCTGCTCGAATTTTCGAAACGCAATCCGCAAGCCGGAATAACAGGGGGGCGAACCTATTTTCCCGATGGGTCGCTTAACCCCACATCCTGCTGGAACAAGATGACGATATGGAGCCTGTTCTGCTCTGCGACCGGGCTTACCCGAGCGTTCAAGTCATCGACCCTGTTCAATCCTGAAGGTTTGGGTTCGTGGCAAAGGGACAGTGTCCGTCAGGTTGATATCGTCACAGGTTGCCTTTTCATGCTGAAGCGTTCGACCTGGGATGAACTTGGCGGCTTCCTCCCGAAATACTTCATGTATGGCGAAGAATTCGACATGTGCCTGCGTGCCGCAAAACATGGGTACAGGCCGATGATTACGCCCGATGCACGGGTCATGCATATGGGCGGAGCTTCGGCTCGTCTGCCCGAAGATCGCCTGTTCCAGCAATCCCGCTCACGCGCGTCATTTATCCGCGACCACTGGAGCCCCCTGGCTATTCCCGTGGGTATCAGCCTGATGCGGCTTTGGGCCTTCGTTCGCATGGCCGCGGCTCGCCTGCGCAGCAGTGATGAAGGGGAAGAGGCGCGCATCTGGACGAACATTTGGCGGCGCCGCGGCGAATGGCTAAAGGGTTATTGATGCACGGCCCGGACCAACCCTCCGCAAAGCGATCACTGTCCAGAGGCGAGCGCCTGATACGCCTGCTGGGTTCGGTGGTGGACCCGCGCGCCTGGCTGCATCTTTTGAAGATCGTGAACTATTACAATTACAGCCATGTCCGCCCGCTAAGGGAGCTGGCGATAGGTATTGAACCGAATATCAGTCCAGATGCGGTGTTTTCAAACCCGCATCACATTTCAATTGGTGACAGGGTCCGGCTGGGTTCGCGCTGTCATCTTTGGGCGGGCCGGGGGTCGGGCCGGATTGTAATCGGCGACGATGTGTTGTTCGGACCCGAAGTCATGCTCACTGCGGCCAGCTACCGGTTCAACGATGGTAGCCCGGTGACCCTACAAAACATGGATGAGGCGGACATCGTAATTGGTGACGATGTCTGGTTGGCTACGCGCGCTGTGATCTTGCCCGGGGTAACAATCGGCAATGGCGCAATCGTTTCCGCAAACTCCGTTGTGCGGGAGGAAGTGCCCGCCGGCGCAATTGTCGCTGGGTGTCCTGCTAAGGTCGTTGGTCAGCGGAGCTAGATCGCGCTGTTCAGTCCCAGCTCGAAGCTGCGGGCAATTGCAGGCCGCTGAAACTGCCGCGCGTGTTCCGATTTCTGCCACTGTGCGAGCGAAGCTTTGATCTGTGTCTCATTCTTGAGAACAGACCGCACTGCCGCTGCGATATCATGCGGATCGCGCGCATCGACCGCCACAGCAAAGGGCTGATCCTTGAAATACCCGTCAATCCCTGCGCCCGCCGGATAGATGACAGGCGTGCCAGCAAATAAAGCCTCGATGAAGACAAGGCCAAAGCTCTCGCGCAAGGATGGCAGGAGAAAAGCGGATGCGCTGTTCAATTCGGAGCGGACGGCACCGCGCTCTAGTTTGCCAACAAACGTAATGTCCGGAAGATCTGCAGTGAGCCGCCTGCAATCGTCCAAAAATCCATCGCTGCCTCCGCCGATGATGCGTAAGGGCACTGCTTCTCCCGCGGTCCTCATCAGACGCATCGCGTCGGCCATGCCTGTCAGGTTCTTGCGCCTGTAATTCTTCAGGTGAAATGCCGATACAAGCCCCGCGCCGGTCACTTTCGGCGCAAGCGCTGCATCCAGATCCGTTGGACACGGGAGAATCCGGGGCTCCTCGCGATGCTGGCCCAGCTTTTGTTCCACCGCATCCAGTGCCCATGGGGCAAAGGGAAAAACCATTTTCGAACCGTGAAAGACACGCGAAAAAGCGGCACTCAGATCGGGCCTTGCGCCCATGATTTTGGTGTCGGTATCTCCCTGTATCGATAGCCCGTATGGCACCCCCAGAATGCTCGCCGCGCGCGCAGCCGCGACCCCTTCGATCGTGAGTTTGTGGCCTATCAGAAGATCGGGCAGACGGGCTTGTGCCCGACAACGTTCGGCAATCGCAGAGCCCAGTTTTTCAAGGTATCTAATATGGAAGAGCCCCTTGCCAGGGGCGGTATATTCTAGCGCGGTCCCATGCTCGAAATTGGTCTCCGAGATGACGAGGGAGGAATGGGTTGAGCGCGGAAAGACCGAGCCGAGCCATTGCTGCGCGTTCGGTGACTTGCGATTGATCGAGATGACATAGTGGTCAAAAATGCCCGAAGTCAGATCGACAAGCGAGCGGATAACAGGCGTCTTGGCCTGATCGAAAGGGTCAGGGAAATCACCGCTGATATGCACGATCCGCGGCTGCTCAGTTCTGTCGCCAAAGTCGGCTTTGGACAATCCTGTTCCCCGCGCTTGTTCGTCTGGACCGGGGCAATGCCGGGCGGTAGCTGTTACGCCTTGCGCTTGCCGCTTTCTTCCCCATAGCGATAATAAGAGTACTGGTAGTCGTAAGCCTGACCAGCCTCCAGCGCGCGATATTTCGTCAATATCACGCCGACCATGTGGCCGCCTGCACCGCGTATCCTGCGTATCGCATTCTTGCTTTGATTGAAGCCAACGCGATTGGCCTCAAGCACGAACACAGTGCCATCAACCAGACGCGAAAGCATAGGTGCATCTGCCAGCCCCATGACGGGGCATGAATCGAAGATTATGAGCGAATATTCCTCTCGGTATTTCTCGATAAATTTGCGCAGTTCAGCGGATGCCAACAGCTCTGTCGGATTGGGCGGCGCCTCTCCAATCGGCAGGATATGGAGGTTTTTGTGAACCCCTTTGATCACCGCCGATTTGAGATCTGTATGGCCCAGGAGAACTTCGACAAGACCCGATTCAGGCTTTTCGAGATTTAGCAATGAGGCGACCGAGGGGCGGCGCAGATCGGCATCGATCAAAAGCGTTTTGCGCCCCATCCCCGCGAACAGTTCGGCCAGGATAACGGCAGTCGTTGATTTGCCTTCCCCTTCGTCACTGCTGGTAAGCTGGATGACATTGCGATCACGAGGCATGCTGAAATCAAGCGCCGACCGGATCGAGGCATAGGCCTCCATCAGCGCTCCGAACCGGTTCGTGCCTTCCGCTTCGAGATCGCGATCTTCGACAAACGGCGTGTGGCCGAGCAGAGGAAGGCCCAAGCGTTCCTCGACCTGATCGAGTGTCCTGATCTTGTCGTCAAACGTCTCCCGCAGCACAGCCAGACCGCCCGCAAACACTGCGCCGATCACCAAAGCCAGCGCCATGTTGCGGAACAGGCTGGGTTCAAACGGCGTGGTTGGCACAATCGCAGCATCGAGCGCTGTAATCTGGCCGCTTTGTGCATTCGCCGCTGTGCTGATCTCGTTGTAGCGGTCCAGCAGCAGTTTGAGCTGGTAGCGCAGCGCCTCTGCCTCACGTTCAAGCACGTTGTATTCAACCTGCCGATCCTGCTCTGCCAGTGAAGCCGACGTAAGCGATGCAAGCTCTCGTTCGAGCGCACGCTCTTGCCGCAGGGCAATCTGATAGTCGCTCCGCACGGTCGATTTGATGTCGGCGCTGGTCCGGTCGACCTGTGCCTGCAGCGTGGCTATCTGCCCGATGGTGTTCTGGATCTGAGGGAAATCGTCCGTGTAGCGCTGGCGCAGATCAACCAGCTCTGCCTGCTTGCCGGCCATGTCTGCGATCAGATCCTGAAGGACCGGGCTGTTTTGCACCTCTGGCAGCTGGGAAGCGGGAAGGTTGCGGATCGACTGCCAGCGCTGTTCGGCCTGAATCCTCGCGGCGCGCGCTGCGGAAACGCGGGTGTTGATATCGACGAGGCTGGAATTGGTCAGTGTGACGATGCCATCGTCATCCTCGCCGCTTGTCTGCTGAACGATGATCGCGTTGTTGCGCGCATAGGTGTTTGCCTGTTGCTCGGCTGCGGCGAGTTCGCCTCTGATCCGCACGATCTGCTGTTGCAGGTAATCCTGGGCATATTGATTGCTGGCGATGTTCGTCTTGGTGTCAGAGGCGACAAACGCGGCTGAATAGGCATTGGCCATCTCTGCCGCCAGCACCGGATCATCGGATTGATAGCCGATCGTAATAATCCAGTTCATTTGCGGCACCTCGGTATCGAGGGAGCCCATCAGAATACCAGCGGCAATCGACTGTTTTTCCTGCGCCCATTGTTCGTCTGAAAATTTGGGCGGGCGTTGCTCGTCGATATCCTTGCCTAGCAGGTCGTAGCGTTCGCCAAGATTGTTGTCAGCAGCGACTGTTTCGGCGAGCGAGCGGCTGCGAATGACCTCCACCTGTGTCGCCAGAAGATCATAAACCTGGTTGGCATGGATCCCCGGGCCAAGATCCTGCCCTTCAAGAAATTGTGTGCCGTATGGTTGAACCCGGACTGTCGCCTGCGCTTCATACATTGGTGTAGCAAGCAGCGTGATCGCAAGGCCGAGCACGCTGGCGAGCGCCATCACACCCGCAATCACCCAGCGCTGGCGAAACAGGATACCGCGTATTGCGGCCAGATCGATAAGCTGCTGGCGGCGCTGATGGGGAACAAGCTGAGTGTCTGGCAGATAAGCTTCGAGCCAATTGCCAGAGCCGCGCGGGTCGTGTGGTGGGGGTATGATGGGGCGATCGTTCATGGCGTTACAGGTTCGGGTTTGCGAATATGCCGAATGCAGGGAGCGCGCGAAGGAAATCCTGCCAGAAAACCGAAAGGCCATCAGTGCCCATGACAACCCTGTCGCCGGGCTCAAGCACGGGATCCAGCATCGTTCCGCGGCTCATCTGCTGATAATCGAATTTGGCGACCAGGATACCGTCAGCGTTTTCGCGAAAAACCGCAATCTGCTGGGTATCGGCGGTGCGTTTTGGCCCTTTTGCAAATGCAATTGCCGAAGATAGGCGCGCGCCCGGCTGAAACGGATACACGCCCGGTTCTGTCACCGCGCCCTCAACCGTTACCAGGTGCGATGCATATTCGGAAATGTTCACGCTTACCATCGGAGTGCGCAGGCCTGCTTTCGCAAGGCGCTGTGTCACATCCTGCTCGAACTGCTTTGCCGTCATGCCTGCCGCCCGGATCGAGCCAAGCAGCGGCAAGGATACATTGCCTTCCACCCCGATCTGGACCTCGTCCATCGAAAAATCGGGTTCGCGGAAAACGTCGACCGAGATTTTGTCCGATGGCCGCAGAAGGTAAATGGTTGAGCGCTGAAAGCTGAAATCGCCCTGACCCAGTGCAGCGTTGGGCGCCGTCACAGACGCGCCGATGACGGGTTCAGGACTGCTCGCACAGGCGCCTAGTACGGACGTGAGAACGCACAGCCCGGTAATCTGGCGCAGCTTCTGTTCGATCAAGGTCCCGCTCCTCTTATCGTATTCAAACAGCCCCACAAATTGTCAGCGTAAAGAGCGAATCTGGCTCAGGCAATGTATGGGACAATCGAACTGTGTATGGAATCAGATTGCTTCGATTGATGGAAAGTTTGTGACATGCTTGAGTAGCATTACTGCGAGATTCTCGACGTAAAATTGTTTTTCGCCCACTGGAGGTGCTGCTTGGCTCCTGAACTGACCTGGCTCAGCATGATTGCTGCTGCGGTGTATGCGCTTGTTGCGTTGGCGTGTCTTCTGGCTGCGTTTTCGGTTGGGAAAGCAGGTGTGCATTCCCGCCATCGTCGGAACTGGTTGCTGATCGCCGCTTTCTTCGCTTTCCTCTTTTTCCTCAGAGGCTTGCTGATTGAGGATATGGCGGAAAGCCTGATCCGGTCCGCATTGCAGTCCGGCGGCCTTTATTCAAGCCGGCGAGGCTTGCAGGCACTTACCGCCATCGTGATGATTGCGGCGGTGCTGACCGGATTTTCCGTGTGGCTTTTCAAAAGGTTGCGGCAGGCGAGGGGGCGCCGCGGCAAAGCTGTGCTGGTGGCCCAATGTGCCAGCATCGGCATGGTCTTGTTGGTGCTGGTTCGGCTGGTGTCTTTCCACCCGATCGATGCGCTTCTTTATGGGCCGCTAAAGCTGAATTGGATCGCCGATCTGGGATTAGCCCTGATTGTGACGACTTCGGCGCTGTATCATCGCAATGTATCAAATAAATCAGATGTTTAAGTGCCGTGATTGGCGAAATCACCAGGCAAGGCTGAAAGCGGCCTAAAAGATGCTGAGGGGGTTACAGACAGCCCGTTTCGATGAACCGCGCGACTGAGGCCCGCAAATCGTCGGCACTCGTGGAGTGCGCCGGTACCGCGCCGACGTAAGCCATCGCCTGAGTGATTTTCTCACCCAGCTGGCCGACTTCCCAGGCGACGAAAATTCCCGAACGATTCTCCAGCTGGGCGCAGGTTGCCATCTGGTGGTCGCTGCGATGTTCGCCCAGATTTGCACGCCGCGGCATCAGGATGATCGGCCTGCCGATACGCTGCGCGTTCAGCACAGTGCCGATCCCGGCGTGGCTCACCACCAGCTTGCACCTTTCCATCAGGTCTTGGAACTCGTCCGGCTGGAGTGACGGGTGCGCTTCCATGTTCACAGGCTGGAGATTTCCGGCGCCGGTTTGCGCGATTACCGGCGTGCCGAGCTGCGGCGCGAGCGTATCCATTGCCGCAATCAGCCGGTCAAAACCGAGCTGCATCCCCACCGTTACCAGAATCACAGCACCGCTCCGCGAAACGCGACCTTGCGGCCATCGGCAAGATGCTCCCATTGGGTGAGGCATTGGTGCGCTGTATGTTTGGCAAGCTTGCCTGACAGCGAAAGCTTTTCGGCATTGGCGATGCTATCGATCCACAGCGTCTTTGCGCCCGCAATCCTGCCCCACAAGATGCAGAAGAACCCCGGCGCAGCTCCGGTCGAAATTACCACGTGGGGGCGCAGGCGAAGGACGAGGCTGGCAGCCTTTATCAGGCACATCAAGGCATCAAAGGGACGGTCTTTGTTGCAATCTGGCAGGGTTGAAACGCTGCCAGCTGCGTGCTGCGCGCCAATGGCCATATCGGTCGTGGCAAAGCGCGTGTCATAGCGCCCGAATGTCTCGCGCAGCATCATCAGCTGTTCCCAGTGGCCGCCCGCTGAAGCTACGGCCAGAACGCGGATTTCACAGGGGTCCAAGGCACACGCTTTCCATTGCGCTGCGGGGAGTATTGCCGCGCTGCATGTCCTGTCAAATATCGGAGCTCTCGCATTGGCCCCTTGCTCTCGCCAAAGCCACACGCCACAAGACCGCGCGAAGAGGAGAGAGCATTGATGAGCAGCGCTGGCGGACCGCTTTCGGGCTTGAAAGTCATCGAATTTGCAGGGATCGGGCCGGGGCCGCATGTCGCCATGCTGCTTGCCGATCTGGGCGCGGAAGTGGTGAAGATAGAGCGGCCCGGCGCAGCGGTCACGAATCCGGTGGTTGAGCGCGCGCGTCACCGCGTTGCTGTCGATCTGAAGACCGAACAAGGCAAGGCATTCTGCCTCGACGCCGCGGGCAGGGCCGACGTACTGATCGAAGGTTTTCGTCCCGGTGTGATGGAACGACTGGGTCTTGGCCCTGACGAACTGCTCGCTGCCAATCCCGCGCTTGTTTACGCGCGCATGACAGGTTGGGGCCAGGATGGGCCGCTCGCCCAGGCGGCTGGCCATGATATCAATTACATCGCGATCACAGGCGCGCTGTCAGCTGTCGGCACCGCAGGCGGCACGGCCGTTCCGCCGCAAAATCTGGTTGGCGATTTCGGCGGTGGATCGATGTATTGCGCTTTCGGGATCCTCGCCGCCCTGTACGAGCGCGAACGCTCGGGCAAGGGTCAGGTAGTCGATGCCGCCATCGTCGATGGCGCGACCAGCCTCATGAGCTTTTTCTTCGGTGTGCGTGACCGGCCGTTCATCACCACCGAGCGCGGAAAGGGAATGCTGGGCGGGGCTGCCCATTTTTACCGCTGTTTCGAATGCGCCGATGGCAAAGAGGTGTCTGTCGGCGCGATTGAGCCGCAATTCTATGCCGAATTGCTCGCGAAATCAGGTGCACCTGCCAATCTGGCGCAAGGCCAGATGGATCCTGCCAATTGGGATGATTACACGGAAAAGATGGCGGCGCTGTTCAAGACCAAACCGCAGGCAGAATGGACCGCAATCCTCGAAGGCACGGATGCCTGTTTCGCCCCGGTCCTTGATGTCGATGAGGCGCGCGATCACCCGCATATGAAGGCGCGCAGTGCCTATGTTGAACATGACGGCATGTGGCACACCGCGCCTGCGCCGCGGTTCAGCCGCACGCCCGGCACCGTCCGTTCAAGCACGCAGGACGGTGCAGATGTCGTCGCCGCCTGGAAAAAGGGATAAGCGCAATGGCTGGCAAATTTTTCAATGAATGGAAGGTCGGCGACCGGATCGAGCATGAAATTCGCCGGACCGTGACAGAAACCGACAATCTGCTGTTTTCCACCATGACCCACAATCCGCAGCCGCTCCATCTGGATATAGAGGCGGCAAAAGAAAGCGGTTTTGGCCAGATTCTGGTCAATTCGACCTTCACCTTTTCACTGCTCGTCGGGCTTTCTGTTGGTGATACGACCCTTGGCACGCTGGTTGCCAATCTCGGTTTCAACAACGTGGTCACGCCCAAGCCGGTTTTCATCGGCGACACGATGCGCGCGGCCAGCGAGGTCAAGGAGCTGCGCGAAAGCAAATCGCGGCCGGAGGCCGGTATTGTCACCTTTACCCACGAACTGTTCAATCAGCGCGATGAGGTCGTTTGCCGGTGTGAACGGTCCGCACT
>CALLQC010000042.1 GCA_938015255.1 uncultured Erythrobacter sp. | reverse complement strand
GGATTTCAACCGGGCATGTGCCCTTGGCCGCAAATTCGGGAAACGCAATCGGTTTCAGCGTACCGAGACCTGCCGCTGCCAGATCGCGCGCAATGCCGTAGACGCCCATGCAGTCGGGGCGGTTGGGCGTGATCGCAACGTTAATAATCGGCGATGATCCGTGATAATCGGCAAAGCTGTGGCCTGCCGGCGCATCCCCGGGCAGTTCGATGATCCCGTCATGCTCCTCGCCCAGTTCGAGCTCGCGCACGCTGCACATCATGCCATTCGACTCCACCCCGCGAATGGCGCTTTTGCGCAGCTCCATCCCGTTGGATGGAACAACCGCGCCCGGCTGTCCGAGCACGCCCATCATGCCCGCGCGCGCATTGGGCGCGCCGCAAACAACCTGCAAGGGATCACCCTCTCCAGTGTCGACCGTGAGCACTTGCAGCTTGTCGGCATCGGGATGCTTTTCAGCCGTGAGCACCTTGGCGACGGTGAAGCCCGCGAGCTTTTCAGCCGGGTCTTCGACGCCTTCGACTTCAAGCCCGATCGCGTTCAGAGTATCTAGGATTTCCTGCAGCGAAGCATCGGTTTCGAGATGGTCTTTAAGCCATGTGGTCGAGAATTTCATGACGCTGCCCCCACGCCTGCCGAAAGCGTCGGCTGGTCGGCCGCTGCAAAGCCATAATGCGCAAGCCAGCGCGGATCGCCGTCAAAGAAGGCGCGCAAGTCGTCCATGCCATATTTCAACATGGCGAGCCGGTCGACGCCGAGGCCCCATGCAAAACCCTGCCACTGGTCGGCATCGAAGCCGCCCATTTCCAAAACCCTGCGGTTCACCATGCCGCTGCCCAGCAATTCCATCCAATCGTGGCCCTCGTCATCACCATGCCCTCCGACTACCCAGCGGCCACCTTGCTTGGAGAAGCCGACATCGACCTCAACGCTCGGTTCGGTGAAGGGAAAATAGGACGGGCGCAGGCGCAGTACGATGTCCTCGCGTTCAAAAAACGCCTTGAGGAAGGTTTCCAGCGTCCATTTGAGATGGCCAAGGTGAATGTCGCGGTCGATCACCAATCCCTCGACCTGGTGGAACATCGGCGTGTGGGTCGCATCGCTATCACTGCGATAGACCCGGCCCGGAGCGATAATGCGCACCGGCGCGCCGCCCGGATTGGCCGCCGCGATTGCCTTCATCGTGCGGATCTGGACGGGCGAGGTGTGGGTGCGCAGCAGAACGTCTTTGCCTTCGCCGGTTTTATCGGGGAAATAGAACGTGTCATGCATCGCGCGTGCCGGATGGCTTTCATCCATGTTGAGCGCGGTGAAATTGTGCCAATCGTCCTCAATCTCGGGACCGGTCGCGACCGCAAAACCGAGATCGGCGAATATCTCGGCCAGCTCGTCCATCACCTGACTTACCGGGTGCACAGAACCTTTTGGTATCATGGGCGCCGGCAATGTCAGGTCGATCGTTTCGCTGGCCAGCTGTGCTTCGAGCTCCGCCGCTTCGAGCTCACCCTTTTTCGCGTCGATTGCATCAGCGACTTCGGCGCGCACCTTCTGAATCGCTGGCGCAGCTTCTTGCCTTTCTTCCGGGCTCATTTGTCCCAGGGTCTTCAAGGCAAGGCTAACCCAGCCCTTTTTGCCAAGCGCAGCAAGGCGTTGCTCTTCCAGCGCGTCCAGGGTCGCAGCACCGGCAATCGCAGTGAGCGCGGCGTCTTTTTGTGATGTCAGTTCAGTCATGTTCTGGCTCTATTATCTGAGCGCGTCCGCTAGCGAGAAATGGCGCACAAGGCAAAGCGCCTTTGCTGTGGCGTGCGTTTTTCCCGCGTCGCCGGTGCACCTAGGCTTTTGTTGGCTCGTGCAGGCCCTGGACCGCGTTTCCGGCAATCTCCATCCGTGCACGCGCTGCTGCGACCAAAAACGGCTTGTCGAGCTTGGCATAGGCGGTCGGACTCATTCCCATGAAAAGCCTGAAATCGCGAACAAAATGTGCCTGATCGTGATATTGGTAATCAAGCGCGCTCAGCCATTTCAGCGATGGATCGAGCATGAACTGCGCGAGACTGCGCAAAAACCGCTGACGTCGCATAAGCAGCTTAGGCGGGAAACCGAATATCCTGCGCGAAAAACGCTCAAGCGACCGGACATTCATATCCAACCGCTCAGCTAGCTCGGCCACAGTTGCCAGCTCCGGGTCGACCAGAACCGAATTGAACGCCGTGATCAATTCGGCTGAGCTGTTCGTCTGTATCGCTATTCGGCCCATATGGCTTTCGATAAGGGCCAGTTCCTCTTCAAAATCGCCGGTGCCGTTCGCAAGCGACTGTGCGAGCGGATGGAATGGGGCGAAGGCCTGGTCCAAGAGACCATCGACAAAACGATCGGCATAGTTGCATGCCGGGGTGCCGATTAGCGCGGCCCAACCCAACGGCATCAGGCCAATTCCCCAGCTGCGGCCCGATCGAAGCCGAAAGCGCGCGGCGCGGCTCGTCGGGCCCGTTACGGCGAAGGAGGGGCTCTCACGCAGGGCCTGTTCCCCGATCGCCGATTGGCCTTGCCCAGGTGACAGGAACCGGAGGTTTGGCCATTCTGGGTGAAGGTAGTCCTGGACAAACGGTTCGCTGGGCGAACAGATCACATCGGTCCTGTAATACGTCGTCACAAATGGCTGCAGCTCCGGTGCTGGCAACGCAAAACGAATGGTTATCGCATTTCCGGTTTCGGCGTGCATTGTGACCCTGACTCCACATGCGTTATGTGGTCGAATTTACATCTTCACCAAGCATGGAAACCGGCGCCGACAAAGCCGTGATCGCCAACCTGTCACGCAATGAAGCACCTATGCGAGCTGACGCGTCTCGCTGCCAGGTGCGTCCAGAGCTTGCGCTGCGGTGCCCCAAATCCGTGCACGCGCTTCCATGAAGGAGGAAAGGATCGGGTGATTGAGCGCTGCATATTCACTCGGATTCATGGTCATAAATTCGCGGAACTCGCGGGTGAACTGCGCCTGATCGTGATATTCCTCATCCATTGCCTCAGTCCAGCGGCTGCCCTCGCGCAACATGAAAGACGAAAGACTGCGCATGAAACGCTGCCGACGCATGAGCCGTTTGGGTGTGAAACCAAAATATTTGCGGCACACACGTTCGAGCGTGCGAATGCTCATGCCGCATGTATTGGCAAGCACACCGACCGAGTGGAATTCCCCGCTGACAAGCGCACGGTGCACACGCAATATTTTTGGCTCATCCCTGCTGGGCTTCATCAGCCGGCTCAGGGTTTCATCAATAGATGCCAATTGCTGTTCGGTCGGCACGCTTGGATCGGTCAGAATTTCTGTAAGGGTGTCAAATTTCGCAAATGCCGGATGCCTTGCGCCATTGCAGACGAAGTTTGTGACCTCTGCTGCGTCAATGTCGACAAACCGCGCCCAGCCGAGCGGGAGAAATCCGATACCCCACATCCGCGTGCACCCAAGCTCGAACTTGCAGGGTAAAGAGCTTGGGCCGGTTGCCGTAAAAGGAGCACGGTCAGATACTGAATTGCCGACTGTCGCGAGTGGCGCCGCCCTGCCGAAAAAGCGGATATTGCCCCATTCGGGCTGAAGGTAGTCGCTGATTTCACCGCCATCCTCGCAATCCAGTGCGAGCTGGTAGAAGGTGGTGAAACAGCCATCATACTGCTCGGGCGCCTCATAGAAACGCGTGCGGATGGCGCAGCCGGTTGCCTCATCGACCGCCTCGTTCTCAGCCAGAACCCGAAATGCGTTTCTAACCCCCTGCATACGAAGGTTGTGACGCACATGTCGCGAA
>CALLQC010000041.1 GCA_938015255.1 uncultured Erythrobacter sp. | reverse complement strand
CTCGCGCATCAATCCTTTGGCGGGTCGGCTATCATCGCGGTGAATTCGCATTCACACGTCGTTTTGCCGTCAACGCTGGCCTTGCCTTTGAACTTGTAGATCGTGCGTCGTTGTTGGAGGAATTCGACATTCAGGTCGAGCAGGCAGCCCGGCGTCACCGGGGCGCGGAACTTTGCGCTTTCGATACCCATGAAGATTACCAGCTTGCCTGTTCCCGCCAGGCCCAGTGTCTCGATGCCGAGTATGGCGGCGGCCTGCGCCAGCGCCTCAATCTGGAGCACGCCCGGCATGATCGGCGCACCGGGGAAGTGTCCCTGAAAGAACTCTTCGTTCATGGACACCGCTTTAACCGCATGAATCCGCTCGTTGAGGTGAATTTCCTTCACACGGTCGACCAGCAATAGCGGGTAACGGTGTGGCAGGGCCTTCAAAACCTTGTGGATGTCGTAATCCGTAATCGGATCGGACTTTGCGGTCTCTTCAGTCATCGCCCTGCCCCCATTTTCCTTGGCTTAGCGGCCTTGCGGCTGCTGCGTTGCTGGCTGCTGTTGCTGTGCGGCCTGCTGCTGCTGGATCAGCTGGGCAGTCAGAAGCAGCTGCTGGATTTCCTGGAAAATCTGCGCGCCATTGCGGCTGGGACGGTATTCCGCTGGCGGCACGATGCCGACACTGGGAACTTTGGTGTTGAGAGCAGCAGTGATTTTTGGCGTAATGTCAGCACCTTCAACACCGAACTGGATAGCGTCCGGCTGAAATACGATCTGGATCTGATCAGCCGCTGCAACTTCCTGCAGCGCGGCCGGGTACTGGGCCAGGATCTGCTCAACCGCGAACATGCGGGCATTGTTCACCTGATTGGTGATCGCTGCGACCTCACCTTCGAGTGTCTGGATCTGGGTAAAGTTCGGTGAGCTTTGAACCGCAGGCAATTCAGCTTCATCAAGCTGGTTGTTGCCGTTCTGGTCAAATGGCTGGAGCAGCGTGCTGAGCTGTTGCTGTTTCGTCCGGCGCTGTTCGATCTGGGCGGAATAGGTCGTGTTGACCTGCTGATATGCGGTCTGCAGCGCAGTCGTGCCAATAATCGCGCGCGATACATTGGCTGTCGCAAAATTGCCCTGCACCTGTGCAGTGGCCGGAGCAACGGCTGCAACGCCAGCAAGCGCCAGACCCGCAGCAGCGAGAGTTTTTGTCATGAGTTTCATTAGAACTGAGTTCCTACGTTGAACGTGAAGCGTTTGTCGTCATCGCCTTCGACCTTGCGGATCGTTTGCGAGACGTCGATGCGGAACGGCCCGAATGGCGAGTTCCAGTTTACCCCGATGCCTGCGGTAATGCGCGGGCTGGGTGAATTTCCAAGGAATACTTCGCGAATGGCGCTGTTTGGTCGAACACTCGGTGTATTCGGTGTCACCCCGTCCGCTGCAATCGCGTTGATGGTCGAAATTTGGTTGAAGAGCTGGTTCCCGTCGCCATCGACAACCGGGTTACCGTCACCATCAATGGCCGGAACACTCTCAACAAAAAGCGGATTGCCCGCAGCATCCGTAAACTGAATGCCGTTGGGATTGTCTTGCAAGATTGGTGTTTCAATACCCCAAAGCGCACCCGCATCGACCCAGATTGAGGGCCTCAAGCCGAGCTCACGCGCGCCAGTGCCTAGCGGAATTTCGATTTCTGCACGGGCAAGATAGAAATTGCGTCCGCCCAGCGCGTCATCGCGGTTTTGCTGGCGAACGGTGTTGGGCACACGCATTCCGTCGACGGTTTCATAAGGCTGCGTGAGAATGCGCGGGCCAACGCCGCGAATGTCATAACCGCGGAACTGCGGCTCACCCAGGAAGAACCGGTCAGTCAGCAAGACATCATCAACGCCGGCACCCACGCGGTCGCGCAGCGGAACAATCGTTCCCCCTTCTGCGGCCAGCGAAAAGATGAAGCCGGTGTTTGCGAGATTCCAGAAACGCTGGGCCCGGCTGCGGACACGCAGATAGCGAACATCGCCGCCCAGCCCCGCAAACCCGGTGCTGAAGGTAAAATTCGTTCCGCGCGTAGGACGTATCCGTGAATTCAGCGAGTTGTACGCCAGACTCACACCTAGAATAGAGCTCAGCCGATCGCCAATAGCATCACACAGGAAACGCCCGGCAAGCAGTGGGTCACACTCGGTAATGCCATCGCCATTGAGATCGGAGAAGAACAGGTTCTCGTCGAGGCTCACTTCGTCGTAGTTGAGCGTATAACTTCCGACCAGCGAGAGGAACTCCGTCAGCGGCACACCAACGCGGGCCTGAATGCCGGTGGTCGCCTGTTCGAAGGTCGTATTGCGCTCACGGTTCTGGAAGTTGAAGCTGTTGAAATCTCGGCGGTAGATATCAACCCCCGCAGAGATGTTCCGATCAAAGACATACGGCTCGGTGAAGCTCACCTGCGCGGAACGTGAGAACTGCGAATAGTTGACGCTGAGACCAATGGTCTGGCCACGCCCGCGGAAGTTGCGCTGGCGGATGCTGCCCGCCAGAATAAACTGCTCGATCGAAGAGAAACCTGCCGAGAATTGTAGTTCACCGGTCGGCTGCTCTTCCACGTTCGCTTCGAGCACGATGCGGTCGGGCGCGCTGCCTTCGACCTGGTTCACCTCGAAGTTTTCCTGGAAGTAGCCCAGCGAGTTGATGCGCGCTGTGGTGCGCTGTACGCCAAGCGAGTTGAACGCATCGCCTTCCGCAATACGGAATTCGCGGCGAACCACCTTGTCCTGGGTCAGCGTATTGCCGTTCACATCGACCCGCTCCACGTAGACGCGCGGCGCCTGACGCAGAATGAAGGTGATGTTCATCTCAAGGTTGTCTTTGTTACGATCAAAGCGCGGCTGAACGTCGGCAAAGGCGTAACCGAAACGGCCGGCAAGTTCGGTCAATTGCTCGACCGTATCCTCAATCGCTTTCGCATCATACCAGTCACCGGTCTGCATCGGCAGGCCCTGGCTCATCACGTCGCTATCAAAGTCGCGAAGCTGGCTTTCGACCTTCACATCGCCGAATTTGTAGCGCTCGCCCTCTTCCACCACATAGGTGATGATGAAATCTTCCTGGTCAGGTGTAAGCTCGGCGACAGCAGAGACGACACGGAAATCGGCGTACCCTTCAGTGAGATAAAATTGCCGGATTTTCTGCTGGTCAAAAGCAAGACGATCGGGATCGTAGCTCGTATTCGAGCTGAAGAAGCGGTGGAATCGCGCCTGCTTGGTGACCATTTCACCGCGAAGCTCACCATCGGAGAATTTTTCGTTCCCGATAATGTTGATCTGGCGGACCTTTGATTTTGGGCCTTCGGTGATCTCGAAAACCACGTCCACGCGGTTTTGCGGCAGTTCGACCATTTTAGGTTCGACCACTGCTGCAAATCGTCCCTGCCGCTTGTAAAGCTCAACGATACGGGCGACGTCGGCGCGGACTTTCGAGCGGGTGAATATCTGGCGCGGCGAAAGCTTGATTTCCGGCAAGATCTTGTCCGCATCAAGCCGGTCATTCCCTTCCAGAACAATACGGTTGATAACGGGGTTTTCGACAACTGTAATGACAACATTTCCGTTGTCGTTCCTGATCGTTGCATTACCTGCGAACAGCTCTGTTGCAGCGAGGTCTTTCAGCGCCTCGTCAGCTGCCGCCGAGGTGTACTCCTGGCCAACGCGCAGACGAATGTAGCTGAGAATTGTGGTCGGCTCGAGCCGCTCGGCCCCTGATACCGTGATGGACCGGATCGTATTCGCGGTTTGAGCCGGAGCGGGCGCAGGAGCGGGCTGCGCAGGTTGCGAAGTTGCCGCCGCTTCACCCTCATCCTGTGCGAGCGCCGAATACGGCACGCCGGCCAGCATCGTCGCGCTGGTAAGCACCGCCGCAAATTTCCTGGTCCGGTTAATAGCCAAAGGAGTGACAGCCTTGCTGCCGGTCTCGCTGCGTAGATTCATGGAATAAAAGTTCCCGTCTAACCCGTCTTTAACACGCCCAAAAAGTGCTCACACCTTCCCCATTGCGTGTATGATACGGACGCTTCTCAGTCCGCAACTGCCTGTGCCCCATGCAGCCTTCGCAATCAAGCGGAGTCGCGGGGCTATGCCCGCTCGTCCGTGCCCTTTCCCCGGTTAACTGCCGAACAGCGCGGCCAGGGATGTGACATCGTTGAATGTCACGACCACCATGAACACCAGCACCAATGCAATTCCGGTGCGATAAGCCCATTCGGTGGCGACAGGCCCAACCGGCTTTCTACGCACCGCTTCGGCTGCGTAAAATGCGAGATGACCACCATCGAGTGCGGGGATTGGCAAGAAGTTGATGAATGCCAAATTAAGCGAGATGAGCGCCGCGAAGAATACGAACTCCGTCATGCCCAAGCTCAGGCGTTCTCCGGAATATTTGGCGATCTTTATCGGGCCGCCCAATTCCTTGATTGAGCGGTCGCCGCTGATGATCTGACCGATACCTGTAATCATCATCTGAGTAATTTCGACGCATTGCTCAACCGATCGCGATGCGGATTGTGCAATGCCCAGATCGGCAAATCGCTGTTCAATTTCGTTGAAGCGAACTCCGATCAAACCCACTTTCATGGGATTGCCAAAGCCATCTTCCAGCGTCTCTGGCGCGGCAACCACTGTCAGCTCACGCTCTTGCCCTCGCCTCACGACAGTCACGGAGAATTCACGGTTCGGATACGCAAAAATCGCTGACTGGATGGCCTGCTGGCTTTCCATGCGCTGTCCATCGAGAGCAACGATGCGGTCGCCGACTTCAAACCCTGCAGCTTGCGCGCGGGAATCTTCGGTAAACTCCGCAATCACCCCGACCTGCTCAGGGTTCACGGGAAGTCTCTCACCGTAAGTCATGTTAAAAGTGAAAAAGATCGCCACCGCGATCAGCAAATTTGCGACCGGACCAGCGGCCACGATCAGTGCGCGTTTCCACAGCGCGGCGTGATGGAAGCTGCCTTCACGCTCTTCTGACGAAGCTTCGGCATTCGCATTGACATCGGGGACGCTTGCCGGGTTCATATCCCCTTTGAACTGCACATACCCACCTAGCGGCAGGGCAGAAAGCTTCCACCGTGTGCCGTGGCTGTCAGTCCGGCCCCAGACCTCTTTGCCGAAACCGACCGAAAAGGCTTCGGCTTTCACGCCGAACCAGCGCCCGACAAGATAGTGGCCAAGCTCGTGCAATGTGATCAATGGGCCGAGGACCAGCAGGAACCCGACAAAATACATCCAGAAGGGGGGCGATTCAAACAAGGGCGGTGCTTTCTAATGACTGCCGGGCGAACGCTCGCGCTTCGGCATCGATCCCGAGCACATCTTCGAGACTGCCCGGTGCGGGGGCGCTGTAACGCCCAAGCGTGTCTTCGACCATTGCCGTGATCCGCATGAACCCGATCTGACTATCCAGGAACGCGGCAACTGCGATTTCATTCGCCGCGTTGAGGATCGCGGGGGCCGCGCCGCCCGCCTCTATCGCCTCGCGCGCGATACGGGTTGCCGGAAAGCGCGCTTCATCCGGCGCGAAAAAAGAAAGTTCGCCAATACCAGCCAAATCAAGCGGTTCGAGCGGGGTTTTCATACGCTTTGGCCACGCCAGGCAGGATGCGATCGGAACGCGCATATCCGACGGGCCGAGCTGGGCAAGAGTGGATCTGTCGCGATACTCGACCATGGAATGGATGACACTTTGCGGGTGAACAACGATCCGCAGCTTGTCGAGACCAACCGGAAACAAGTGATGCGCCTCAATGAATTCGAGGCCCTTGTTCATCATTGTGGCCGAATCGACACTGATTTTTGCGCCCATCGACCAATTGGGATGCGCTACCGCCTGTGTCGGCGTCGCGGCGTGCAGTTGTTCATCCGACCATGTGCGCAAAGGTCCGCCGCTCGCCGTCAGCGTTATACGCGCGACATCGTCAAGATTATTGCCGGAAAGGCACTGGAATATCGCATTGTGCTCGCTATCGGTGGGAAGCAGCGTGGCGCCATGTCTCGCAACTGCTGCGGTAAGCACTTCGCCTGCGGAAACCAAAGCCTCCTTGTTTGCGAGAGCGATCGTCCCGCCGCGTTCCACCGCTGCCATGACTGGCCCCAGCCCCGCGCAGCCGACGATAGCGGCGACCGTCATATCCACCGGCCGTGAAGCCGCATCGCACAGCGCCTGCACTCCGGCAGACGCCTGGACATCGGAGCCGGACAACGCGTCGCGCAGATCATCGAGGCATGCCTCATCGCCCACCACCGCATGTTTCGCGCCAAATTCGCGTGCCAGTTTGGCGAGTTCATGAGCAGAGCAATTCGCGGTCAAGGTATCGACCTGCCAATCGTCCGGATTACGGCGCACAAGGTCCAGCGTCGAGGCGCCAATAGAACCGGTTGCGCCAAGGATGGTGATTGAGCGCGTCATCGTTCTACAATCCTAGCAAGCCGGGCACGACTGCAACCATAAACAAAACGAAGAACACCGCGAGAAAGCCATCGGCCCGGTCGAAGAACCCGCCATGTCCGGGGATGAGATTACTCGAATCCTTCACACCCGCGCGTCGTTTCATCCAGCTTTCGAAGAAATCTCCAGCCTGTGCGAGAACTGCAATCAAACTGCCGCCAACAATCGCCATCAATATGCCCGTCCAGGAAAAGCCATCGCGGGCCGTGGGCCCGAAATTGGCGAGCTCTACTCCAATCGCCAGAAGGCTGGCAGCAAACGCCCCGCCTATCAGGCCCGCCCAGGTTTTCGATGGGCTTATTGAAGGCGCAATTTTTGGCCCGCCAACCGCGCGCCCGATGAAATATGCGCCGACATCAACAGCCACCACCGGTGCCATGAAGATCAAGAGCACTTCGAGCGGTGAATAATTCATACGCACCTGCATCAATGCGAGCGCCGCTGCACTGATATAAGCCGCACCAAAGAACAGCCACGTCACCTCGGATAGCGCCGAAACGCCAAAACCGCGGACCAGATTGTTCCATTCCCACAGCACTACTCCCGCGAGCAGAACCACAAAACCGACCCACCACCAGCCGCCGAGCCACAGCGCTCCGGACACAACAACAACCATTATGATCGCCGAGGCCAGCCGCACGGGAAGGTCCGTAACGCCCTTCGGGCCGGAATCGACCTCTGAGCTACCGTCCGCCATAGCGCCGCTCCCTTCGCGCAAAATCATCCAGCGCCTGAACAAGGTCTTCTGGCTTGAAATCGGGCCAGAGCGTATCAACGAACAGCATCTCGGCATAAGCTGCCTGCCACAGCAGAAAGTTTGACAGGCGGATTTCCCCACTGGTTCGGATCAGCAGATCGAGCGGAGGAAGATCACGCGTGTCCAGATGCGCCGTGATCGTTTCAGTGGTGATTTCGCCCTGCTGCGCTGCCTGTGCCGCTGCCCGTGCAATCTCGTTTTGAGCCCCGTAGTTCAAGGCAACGGCAAGCGTCCGTGACCCCTTCGCAGTTTGCGCCAGCGCATCTTCGAGCATAGCGACAATGTCGGGAGCAAGCCCGCGCCAATCGCCGATAATCTTGAGCTTCACGTCATTGGCGATGAATTCGGCGAGGTCTGACCTGATAAACTTGCGCATCAGGTTCATCAGATCATCGACTTCGTCCTCTGAACGTTTCCAGTTCTCTGAAGAGAACGCATAAAGAGTAAGGCATTCCAGCCCGGTCCCTTCCAACCCGCGCACCAGTCTGCGCACCGCTTCGACACCGCGTTGGTGACCGACGGCGCGCGGCAGGGCGCGCTTTTTCGCCCACCGGCCATTGCCATCCATGATGATGGCAACATGGCGGGCGCGGCTTGTATCGATGACCGTTCCTGTTCCGGGCGAATCGCCCATGACCCCTCCCTCGCGAAGCCCGCCCCTTACTGGGTCAGGATTTCCTGAACCTTCTTTTCGATCGCCGTGTCGATGTCGGCGACCTTGGAGTCGGTCAGCTTCTGAACTTCATCTTCAAGCCGCTTGCGGTCGTCTTCCGAGATATCTTTGGCTTTTTCGTCAGCCTTAAGAGACTCCATCCCGTCGCGGCGAACATTTCGAACCGCGATTTTCCCCTTCTCGCCATATTCCCCAGCAAGTTTGGCCAGATCCTTGCGACGTTCCTCGGTAAGGTCCGGCATGGGCAGCCGAATGGTCTGGCCATCAGTCATCGGGTTGAGGCCAAGATTGGCTTTCGCAATTCCCTTTTCCACGGCGCTGACATTGCTTTTGTCCCACACCTGCACGCTGAGCATGCGCGGTTCGGGCGCAGAAACAGTCGCAACCTGCGAAATCGGCATCATCGCACCGTACACCTCGGCAACGACCGGGTCGAGCAAGCTGGTGTTGGCGCGGCCGGTGCGCAGACCGGCGAGGTCACCCTTGAGCGATTCAACCGCACCGTTCATCCGGCGCTCGATATCGGCCTTGTCATACTGTGGCATGAACTTACGCTTCCTTCTGTACTATCGTCTGAGTGCCATTGCCCGAAAGGACCGTGGCCACATTTCCTTTTTCGCGGATTGAGAACACCACTATCGGAATGTCGTTCTCCCGGCAAAGCGCAACTGCGGTTGCGTCCATGACCTTGAGATTGTCGGACAAGACCTGATCATAACTGATTGTTTCAAAACGGTTCGCATCCGGGTTGTGCTTGGGATCGCTGTCATAGACCCCGTCAACGCTCGTGCCCTTGAGCAGCGCATCGCAGTTCATCTCGGCTGCACGCAGGGCAGCGCCCGTGTCGGTTGTGAAAAACGGGTTGCCGGTTCCAGCGGCGAAGATCACAATCCGCCCTTTCTCCAGGTGACGCTCCGCGCGTCTGCGAATGTAGGGCTCGCACACGCTGCTCATGGGAATGGCGCTCTGAACCCGTGTCGGCACACCCTGCTGTTCCAGCGCATTCTGCATCGCGAGTGCGTTCATCACTGTGGCCAGCATCCCCATGTAATCGCCCGTCGTGCGGTCGAGCCCGCGCGCAGCGCCGGCTACGCCGCGAAAAATGTTACCGCCGCCGATCACCAGGCAAACTTCCAATCCGGTTTCCTGCGCCGCTTTCACCTCTTCTGCCAAGCGCGCGACATAGGCTGGATCAATCCCGTACTCCTGCTCTCCCATCAAAACTTCGCCGGAAAGTTTAAGCAGGACGCGCTTGATTTCGGGAAGGGCCATGATTGAGAGTGTCTCCGCTGGAAAATTCGCTCCGGTGCCCTTATCCCTCACTCGTGATGCTGCCAAGGGGATAGCGGCAAATTGGGACGGCCAATGATACGAAAGCTTGTTATCGTGGTCGCTATCATCGCAATCGGCTTCGCAGCCAAAGCGTGGCGTGATACCATGCGAGAACCTCTGGTTCAGCGCGTTTCGATCGAGAGCCGCGGGCTGCCAACTGACGCACCGCCCATAACAATCGCCCTGCTGGCCGATATCCATGTTGCGGGGCCCGATATGCCGCCATCGCGGATTTCTGAGATCGTGGCGCAAGTCAACGCACTGGACCCAGATCTGATTGCAATTGCAGGCGATCTGGTGAGCGAGAAACGCACCGCCACGAAGGTCTATTCCGCAAGCGAGATTGTCGCTCCACTGGGAAAACTACGAGCAAAACATGGTGTCGTGATTGTGCCGGGCAATCACGATCACTGGTTCGATTGGCCCGGCCTTTCCGCCGAGCTGGCGCGATATCCGCACATAACCGTGCTCATAAACAGTGCTGCGCAGCTTGGCCCGGTTGCCGTGGGCGGAGTTGATGACGCGTTCACCAAGCGAGACGATCCGGAAAAAACCTTCGCAGCGCTCAGGCCCCTTACCGGCCTGAAGGTCGTTCTCACCCACTCGCCCGATGTCTTCCCTCAGGTTCCCGTGGATGTCCCTCTCGTCCTTGCCGGTCACACCCATTGCGGACAGATCGCCTATCCTTGGGGCGGATCGCCGGCGACCATGTCGGAATATGGCGATCTCTATGCCTGCGGCGTAGTGAAACAGCATGGCAAGACGCTGGTGACAAGTGCGGGTATCGGGACCAGTTTGATCCCGATGCGCCTGTTCACGCAGCCAGAAATCTGGGTGATCGAAATACGGCCGCCGCAGCGCTGAGCTGCGACGGCCGTGAATTCGGTGCGAAGCGAGTAATTCTTACCCGCCAACAGCGGCGGCGACCTCTGCAGCAAAGTCGCTTTCTTCCTTCTCGATGCCTTCACCGAGCTGGAAGCGGACGTAGTCGGTCAGCGTCGCCGAGCCGCCATTGTCCTTGGCGAACTTGGCAACAGCGTCTTCAACCGAAATCTTGTTGTCCATCACGAACATCTGGCTGAGCAGAGCGTTCTCTTTCGCGAACTTCTTGATCGCGCCTTCGACCATCTTTTCCTGCACGTTTTCAGGCTTGCCGCTTTCCGCTGCCTTTTCCTGCGCGATGGCGCGTTCACGCTCGATCACGTCAGCATCAAGACCGTCTGCGTTAAGCGCCTGCGGGAACATCGATGCGATGTGCATGGCAAGCTGCTTGCCGAACGGCTCTAGCACGTCAGCACCAAGATCGCTTTCCAGAGCAACCAGAACGCCGATTTTGCCGAGACCTTCAGCCGCTGCGTTGTGAACGTAGGAAACAACGGCGCCTGACGAAACCGAGACAGCGCCAATGCGGCGAATCTGCTGGTTCTCGCCAATCGTGGCGACATTGTCAGTCAGCTTGTCGGAAACGGTGCCGCCATCGGGATAGGCCGCCGCTTTCAGAGCTTCGACATCGGTCCCGTCGAGCGAGAGCGCAACGCCGGTCACTTTGGCAACGAAGTCCTGGAACTTGTCGTTCTTGGCTACAAAGTCGGTTTCGGAGTTGACCTCGACAGCCACACCCTTGTTGCCTTCAACAGCCACGCCGACGAGGCCTTCGGCCGCCGTGCGGCTCGATTTCTTCTGTGCGGTAGCAAGGCCTTTGGCGCGCAAAGCGTCCACTGCGGCTTCGATGTCGCCGCCCGCTTCGGTCAGCGCCTTCTTGGCGTCCATCATGCCTGCGCCGGTCATTTCGCGCAGTTTCTTCACATCGGCGACGGAAAAATCAGCCATGAGAATTTCCTTTGTAAAGTGTGTGGGCGCCGGGCCCATACAGGGTGTGCCCGGCGCGCTAGTTTGGAATTGTGACGCGCGCCTTACGCGCGCGGATCAAATCAGGCTTCTGCAGTTTCGGCAGGCGGTTCTGCCATTGCACCAACGTCTTCGCCCGAATCGTGGGCAGCCCCGCCCTTGCCAGCAAGAGCCGCGTCACGGATTGCATCGCAATAAAGGCGGACTGCGCGGCTCGCATCATCATTACCCGGAACAGGAAACGCGATGCCCGACGGATCAACATTGGTGTCGAGCACGCCAATCACCGGAATGCCGAGAACGGCAGCTTCCTTGATAGCGAGGTCTTCCTTGTTCGCGTCGATCACGAACATCACGTCTGGAATTCCGCCCATGTCGCGAATGCCACCAAGCGAAAGCTCCAACTTGTCACGTTCACGGGTCAGCTGCAGAACCTCTTTCTTGGTAAGACCGCTGGTCTCACCCGAAAGTTGCTCTTCAAGACTCTTGAGACGCTTGATCGACTGGCTGATGGTCTTCCAGTTGGTCAGCATTCCGCCTAGCCAGCGATGGTTGACGAAGTGCTGGCCCGATGCACGGGCTGCCTCGGCGATTGGCTCCTGCGCCTGACGCTTGGTTCCGACAAACAGAACCTTGCCGCCCGCGCGGGTGGTCTGCTCGACAAAATCAAGAGCGCGCGCGAACAATGGTACGGTCTGCGACAGGTCGATAATGTGAACACCGTTGCGGTTGCCGAAGATGTACGGCTTCATCCGCGGGTTCCAGCGGTGGGTCTGGTGGCCGAAATGTGCGCCGGCCTCAATCAATTGCTGCATGGTGACGGTAGTGGCCGCCATAGGTATTTCCTTTCCGGTTGTTCCTCTGAAAAGCATGGAACCGCTGTGCGGAGATCCCGCGAGCGGCACCGGTATGTGCGCTTTCCATGTGAATTTCGCTGGAAGCGCACCCGATTCGGAATACCCTTTCAAACGATGGCGGGGCCAATAGCGGGCCTTCGGCACAAAATCTAGTGCAATCTCCCTTCTCGGAACACAAGTGGAACAAAATCACTTGACTAGGAAGAACACTTATAGAACAAAGTGTGCGGAACAAACATCGAACAAGGGAAATGACACATGATCGCGGCTACCATCACAGCGCTGTTTTCTGTAATTGCTATCGCAACCGCGATCACCTTGATCGATTGCTGGATGCGCGCCCATAGCGCCTACGCATCGCTGCGCCGCCAAAGCGCGCTGGTGAAGGCTGGTTTTGTCCCGCAGGTGGAGGCGCAAATCGTCCGGATCCGCCCGTCTGCGCCGCGTGCTGCTGCTGCGACCCGCCCTTATGCTAGGCGGCTTCCGCGCCGTCAGTTTGTTCAAGAGCTCGGCGCCGCTTGATCCTGCCATACTTGATCAGCGCGTAAGGCATCATCACCAGATAGCCTGCGCTTATGACAGAGAGAGACCACCACGGCTCCAGCAGCAACGCCGCAAATCCGACGGTCACGAACGCCATGAGGCCCAGCCGAATACCGCGGCGCGGCCGGATGGCGAGCCAGCTGAGCGTCGCCATGTTGGATATCATCAGCACCGCAATAAGGCTGATCCAGACTGATAGGATAATTGGATCGCGGAATGTCTCTATTCCCGTCTCTTGCCACAGATAGAACGGCGTAAATGCGAGGCCTGCACCAACGGGTGCAGGCACGCCGGTAAGGAACCCTGCAGACTTGTGCGGTTGTTCATCGACATCGATCTGCGCATTGAAACGCGCAAGCCGCAGTGCACAGCATGCAGCAAAGGCAAGCGCCGCGAACCACCCGAACCTGTCCAGGTCCTGCAAGGACCACATGTAAAGTATCAGCGCAGGGGCCATCCCAAACGAAAGCGAATCCGCCAGACTGTCCAGTTCCGCGCCAAAACGGCTTTGCGCATTCAGCAGCCGCGCAATCCGGCCATCGATCCCGTCGAGCACTCCGGCAAGCAGTACCGCAAGGATCGCGAACGCCCACTGCTCTTCAATCGCGAACCGGATGCCGGTCAGGCCGGCACACAATGCCGCCGCCGTAATAGCATTAGGAAGCATAGCGCGCAGAGATAGCCCGCGCGGATCTTTCTCTGCGACGGCTTCTTCCCCTTCGGAAGCCTTGGGCCCGATCCGCCCTCCGGTAAATCGGGAGGGTTTGCGAAATACCGGTTTTCTCAAGAGGTAACCGCGCGGTATTCAATCACTGCGCAATCCCTTCCAGCAGACCTTGCGTGCCTTTTTCAGCAAGGATGGTCTCGCCCGCGATACAGCGCTGCCCGAGCAAGACCTTCGCATCGGTGCCAGCCGGCAGATACACGTCAACTCGACTGCCGAACCGGATCAGGCCAACACGTTGACCTTTTGCGACAGTGTCTCCCGGCTTTACGAAGGGCACAATACGCCTCGCAACCAGACCGGCGATCTGAGTAAATCCAACGGCCAGCCCGTCCTGACGTTCGATGAGGATATGCTGACGCTCGTTCTCCTCGCTCGCCTTGTCGAGATCGGCGTTCACGAATTTGCCCGGAATGTAGACCAGGCGCCTAACGGTACCGGCAATCGGTGCGCGGTTAATGTGAACGTCGAAAACGCTCATAAATATGGAAATACGCGTAACCGGCCCTTCGGGTAGGCCAGCGTGACCAGAGCCATCATCAGCCTGCAATTCGGCAGGCGGTTCGACCTGGGTGATCAGCGAAACTATACCATCCGCAGGGGCGATAATGGCATCATCAGCCTGCGGAACAACCCGTTCGGGATCACGAAAAAAGGCGAAGACACCGATCGAGAGCAGCAGCAGTGGCCAGCCAATGATTTCCCAGTCGAAAACCAACAACGGCACAAGGCTGATCGCAATGGCAATTACACCGTATTTGCGACCTTCGGGATGGATCGGCGGCCAGCTCCAACCGGCTTCTCCGCGACCTTGGTTATCAAGAATTTCTCCAGGCATGCGCTTGCATTTAGGAAGGTGAGCCCCACGCCGCAAGCAAACTGAGCGAAATGGTCGCGCATTCTTTCCTGCAAAGCCCGGCCACGACCCGATTATGCCACCTGCTCAGCATCATGCCGCTCTGCTGAAATCTTCACCTTCTAGTAAACTATTTACCATAATTCGGCTGACCATGACGAGCACCACTCAACCGATGAAAACAGGTACCTTGCTTACAACTGACGTCACGCGACGCTGGTTGGGCGAAGTGCCGGTGTACATTCTGTGTGTAGCTCTCGGCGCAGTCTGCGTCATCCTGCTGGCGCTTCACCAGATTACGCCCAGTGTGAGCGGCATCATCGAAAATGCCCGCCTTTTCCTGCTCTTCACCTCAATCCTGATCATTTTTGACGCGGCGTGGCAGCTCAATCGGCAGCGCCCGGATCGCCCCACAAGGTTTTTGGTCGAACGCTATTTCAACCGCACATTGCACACGCAAATTCTTGCCGGTCTGCCACTGATCCTGCTGGCGATCGTGATCCTGCCGATGTTCTCCAAGATGAAATCGGCAATTCCGCTGTTCAATGAATTTACGTGGGATGCGACCTTTATCGAATGGGATCAGGCAATATTCTTCGGCTATGACGCTTGGGAAGTGATGCAACCGGTTCTCGGCTATCCGATCATCACGGCAACCCTCGCCTTGCTGTATCATCTGTGGTTTTTGCTGCTGTATCCCGGCGTGATGTTCTTCGTGTTCTACCGCATGGACAGCGGATTGCGGCGTCAG
>CALLQC010000040.1 GCA_938015255.1 uncultured Erythrobacter sp. | reverse complement strand
ATCCATGACGATCTGCCCTGTATGGATGACGATGATCTGCGTCATGGCAAGCCGACGCTGCACAAAGTCTTCGACGAAGCGACTGCCGTGCTGGCAGGCGATGCCCTGCATGCTCTGGCGTTTGAAATCCTCGCTGATACCGGCACCAGCAGCGATCCGTTTGTCCGGAGCGAACTGATTGCAACGCTTGGCACGGCCAGCGGGATGAACGGAATGGCCGGCGGTCAGATCATGGATATGGTCGCCGATGAAGAAGGCGTGCAATATGACTTGCAGGCCATTACCAAACTTCAGCAATTGAAAACTGGCGCGCTGCTCGCCGCCAGTGTTGAAATGGGCGCTATCCTGGGGCGAGTCCCGCCTGAAGGCCGCGCGCATTTGCGAGCCTATTCTCGCGATATTGGTCTGGCTTTCCAGATTGCAGACGATTTGCTCGATGTGGAAGGCGATCAGGAAAAAGCCGGGAAAGCGCTGCGCAAGGATCAGGAGCAGGGCAAGCAGACTTTTGTGACGTTGATGGGCGTTGACAAGGCGCGCGAGCAGGCGCGGGCGCTCGTCGATCAGGCTGTTGCCCATCTTGGTGCGCATGGCAGTGAAGCTGATCTGCTGCGCGAGCTTGCCCGTTTTATTGTGGAGCGTGATCGATGAGAACTCCGATAACCTTTTTGTTGGGTGCTTGCGCTGCTTTGGCTGCGTGCTCTGGCGATGCGCTCCCTTCAGGCGAGCCCGCAGAGGCTGCCGCGCCGGGCGCAGCCGATCCGCACAAGGGGCACCATATGGGCCCCAGCGCAGAGGCCGCCAAGGAAAAGCGAGAGTTCGTCGAGGTTTTCGTTGAGCATTTTGGCGCGCAAACATGCGACGATTCCGAATTGATCGGAACGATGAGGCGAACAGAGGCGGATGGTGCAGGCGAGTACACCCGCGCGTATCAATCTTCGGCAGCTTGTGCAGATGATCTGAAGGGTATTTTGGAGACCCGCGGCTTCGCGCAGCCAGAGGATGGCGTTTTCTTGAGCGAAACGCGTGATGGTACCACGGAAAAGGTGGTCATTCGATTGGCGGACGAAGGTTCGCGCGCAGGGATCGAATGGGAGGTCGTGCAGAAATGACGAAGCGTATAGGGATCTATCCGGGAACGTTCGATCCGATCACGCTGGGGCATGCCGACATTATCAGACGCGGCGCCAAACTGGTGGACAAACTGATCCTTGGCGTCACCACAAACCCATCGAAAAACCCGATGTTCACCACCGATGAACGTTTTGCGATGGTTGAGCGCGAAGTGAACAACCTTGGGCTCGATAATGTCGCGGTGGTTGGTTTCAATTCGCTGCTGGTGAAGTTCGCCCAGTCACAGTCTGCCAGCGTTATCATTCGCGGCCTACGCGCCGTTGCGGACTTTGAATATGAATATCAGATGGCGGGCATGAACCAGCAGCTTGATGATGATATCGAGACAGTGTTTCTGATGGCGGATGTTTCACTCCAGCCGATTGCGTCAAAGCTGGTAAAGGAAATAGCGCTCTATGGCGGGGATATCACGCCTTTTGTCAGCCCGCCTGTACGGGACGAAGTGATCGCAAGGGTCGAGAAAATCGGACGCAAAGGTGACCTCTAGCCCGCGCCAAGACTGTCGATTGGCGTCAGTCATTCATTGAAGTGTCAGGCGCGCCCCGTTACACCGCGCATCAATTGGACCAATTCTCGAAGCAGATGATGATCAAACACACTCTTGGCGCGCTTGCAGCGCTTTCGCTTTTCGCAACACCCTCGGCCGCTCTGGCGCAGGACGAGGAGGAGCTGACTCCGGCGACACAGCGTTTCGTTCCGGTCAACTATGATCCGAGTGAGAATCTGGAAAATGTCTGGGTTCTTGATCTCTCGAACGGCGAACGGGTCAAAATCCGGCTGATGCCGGAATGGGCTCCAAACCATGTTGAACGCGTAAAGACCCTGACCCGACAGGGCTTTTACGACGGGATCATCTTTCACCGCGTGATTGATGGCTTTATGGCGCAGGGCGGTGATCCGACCGGCACAGGGCAGGGGGGGAGCGAGCTTCCTGATCTGGAGGCAGAATTTAACCCCATGCCGCATCTTCGCGGCACGCTGTCAATGGCCCGCGCAACCGAGGATGACAGCGCGAACAGCCAGTTCTTTATCGTTTTCTATCCGCGGTTTAGCCTAGACAAGCGCTACACCAATCTGGGGCGTGTTATTGAAAACATGTCAGGCGTGGATGCGATCAATCGCGGTGAGCCGCCACAGAATCCGACGAGGATTCTTCAGGCTTCGATTGCGAGTGATAACAAGCCGGCACCTCAGCCGAGCGCTCCTGCAATCATGGATGAAGAGATCACTGCAGATGCGCTGAACGCGCCGCTGACACAGTAAGTCTTTCCCTGGCCGATCAGCAGCGCTAGGCGCGCGTGATGCGCGTTGACCTTTTTGATTTCGAACTCCCCCAAGAACGCATAGCTTTGCGACCCGCGCGCCCGCGCGACGCGGCGCGCATGCTGTTGGTGAGAGGTAATGAACCGTTTCAGGATCTGGGCGTTCGCGCGCTGCCCAGCCTGCTCGAACCGGGCGATGTGCTGGTTTTCAACGACACGCGCGTAATTCCGGCGCAGCTCGAAGGGAGGCGCGCTGGCGGCGAGGCGAAGATCGGCGCAACATTGCACAAACGGATCGACCTGCGCCGCTGGCAGGCCTTCGTCCGCAACGCAAAGCGGGTGAAAGATGGCGACCAGCTTGTGTTTGGCGGCGGTGTTACAGCGATAGCCGAACAACGTTATGATGATGGCAGTATCACGCTTTTTTTCGAAGGCACCGATCCGGTCGAGGTGCTGCTCGACCGCGCAGGCACAATGCCGCTGCCGCCGTATATCGCGCAAAAGCGGGGCGTGGATGAGCATGACCTTGCTGATTACCAGACCATGTTTGCCAAAGAAGATGGCGCAGTCGCTGCGCCGACCGCGTCTCTGCATTTCACGCCTGAGCTGATCGAGGCCATCGATCTGCGCGGTATCCAGCGAGAGACACTGACATTGCATGTCGGGGCGGGGACGTTTCTGCCGGTAAAGGTGGATGATACCGACAATCATCAGATGCATTCGGAATTCGGGCGGATCGACGCCGAAACCGCGACGCGGCTGAATGCCGCGCGCGATGCCGGAGGGCGGATCATCGCTGTCGGCACCACGGCGCTGCGTCTTTTGGAAAGCGCGGCCAGGCCCGACCGCTCTATCGCGCCGTTTTCCGGGGATACGGACATCTTCATCACCCCCGGATACACATTTAAAGGAGTGGACGGATTGATGACCAATTTCCATCTGCCCAAGTCCACCCTGATGATGCTGGTTAGCGCGTTAATGGGACGGGATAGGATGACGGCTGCCTACGATCATGCCATTGCGCAGGAATATCGATTCTATTCCTATGGTGACTCCTCGCTTCTGCTTCCCTAACGGAGCAGACAATGCGCGATCCAATCCTTTCCATTTCCGGCCTAAGCAAAGTCTACAAGGGTGGCACCAGAGCGCTCGATAAGGTCGATCTCGACATTCGTGAGGGAGAGATATTCGCGCTGCTTGGCCCCAATGGCGCGGGCAAGACCACGCTGATCGGCGCGGTGTGCGGGCTGGTTCGGCCCACAGGCGGCACCATCAGCGCTTTCGGACATGATCTTGGGCGAAACTGGCGCGCCGCGCGGTCGCGGATAGGCCTGGTGCCGCAGGAACTCAGCACGGACATGTTCGAAACAGTCTACCGGGCGGTTTCCTATTCGCGCGGCCTGTTTGGGCATGCGCCCGACAAGGGCTTTATCGAGGACGTTCTGCGCAGCCTTTCTTTATGGGAAAAGAAGGACAGCCAGATCCGCGAACTTTCCGGAGGTATGAAACGCCGTGTGCTGATCGCCAAAGCCCTCGCGCATGAACCTGATCTGCTGTTTCTTGATGAACCGACCGCCGGCGTAGACGTCGAGCTGCGCAAGGACATGTGGCAGCAGATTGCCGCTCTGCGCGAACGCGGGACCACGATCATTCTGACAACCCACTATATCGAAGAAGCCGAGGAAATGGCTGACCGTGTCGGGATCATCCGAAAGGGTCAGATCCTTATGGTCGATGAAAAGGCGGCCATGATGGAGCGCCTGGGCCGCACAGAGGCGATTATAACTCTGGCTCAGCCGCTTTCAGTGGTCCCTGAAAGCCTTTCACCCTATCCGGTTGAACTGCGCGCCGATGGGACAGAGCTTTGCTATCGCGGCGGTGACGGCAGCGGGAAGGGGCGTGAGGAAATCGCCAATCTAACCAAAGCTTTGGTCCACGCAGGTATCGATTTTCGCGGGATCGATATTCACGATAGCTCGCTGGAAGACATCTTTGTGGGCCTGGTTTCCGAAACGGAGGCTGCGTGATGACATTCAACTTTCGCGGGGCGTGGTCGATCTATCAGCGCGAATTGATGCGGGCTTTTCGCACGGCTTTCCAGTCCTTGATTGCGCCGGTCATAACAACTTCGCTGTACTTCATCGTTTTCGGATCGGCCATTGGCAGCCGGATGGAACCAATTGGCGGGATTGAATACGCCGCATTCATCATACCGGGACTGTTGATGCTTACCCTGCTGGGCGAGACGACCAGCAATTCCAGCTTTGGCATTTACATGCCCCGGTTCACCGGCACCATTTACGAGCTGCTTTCAGCGCCTGTTGGCGTGGCGGAAACACTGATCGGATTTGTCGGGGCCGCGGCGACCAAAAGCCTGATTCTTGCCGCGATTATCCTCGGAACAGCGACCTTGTTTGTCGATTACGAAATCAAATACCCGCTCTATGCTGTCGGTTTTATCATGCTCGTCGCGGCAAGTTTTTCGCTGTTCGGTTTCATTCTCGGAATCTGGGCGGACAGCTTTGAAAAGCTGGGCATTATCCCGGTCCTGATCCTTACCCCGCTGACTTTTCTTGGCGGAACCTTTTACTCGATCGATATGCTGCCCGAACCGTGGGACAAGATCGCTCTCGCCAACCCGATAGCGTTTCTTGTGAGCGGTTTGCGTTGGACATTTTATGGTGAGGCCGACGTTTCCATCGGCGTTTCATTGGGCCTCACACTCGGCTTTCTCGCAGTGTGTACGGCGGTGATCGCCTTTATCTTCAAGACCGGTTGGCGGCTAAGGGAATGACTGAGCGTTTTACTTTTGATCTTCACGCGACGGACGGGCGGGCTCGCACGGGCACTATCCGGATGTTGCGGGGCGAAATTCAGACACCCGCCTTCATGCCCGTCGGAACTGCCGCGACGGTGAAAGCGATGAAGCCGGAGGCGGTGCGTGCACTGGGCGCTGATATCATCCTGGGCAACACCTATCATCTGATGCTGCGCCCCGGCGCGGAGCGTGTGGCAAAGCTCGGCGGCCTCCATGATTTTATGAATTGGGACCGGCCAATCCTGACTGATAGCGGGGGCTATCAGGTGATGAGCCTGTCTGACCTGCGCAAGCTTACCGAGCAAGGGGTCGAGTTTCGCAGCCATATTGATGGCTCAAAACACATGCTGACACCGGAACGCTCGATGGAAATCCAGCGTTTGCTCGGATCGGATATTGTGATGGCTTTCGACGAATGCCCCCGCGCGGATAGACCGCGGGATGAAATCGCTGCGAGCATGGAGCTTTCAATGCGCTGGGCAAGGCGCAGCCGCGAGGGGTTTGACAGCGGAGAGCAACACAGCGCGCGCGCGGCGCTCTTCGGTATACAGCAGGGCGCGCTTGACGAAGAACTGCGCAAGGTCAGCGCTGACAAGCTTATCGACATCGGCTTTGATGGCTATGCGGTTGGCGGTTTGGCCGTGGGTGAGGGGCAAGAGGCGATGTTCGGCGTGCTGGATTATGCGCCTGAAATGCTCCCGAAAGACCGTCCGCGTTATCTGATGGGGGTGGGAAAGCCCGACGATCTGGTTGGCGCTGTAGAGCGCGGGATCGACATGTTTGATTGCGTGCTACCGACACGGTCGGGGCGCAACGGGCAGGCTTTTACATGGAATGGCCCGATCAACCTGCGCAATGCGGGCCATGCGGAAGATACCGGTCCGCTGGATGAACGATGCACGTGCCCCACCTGCTCCACCTACTCACGCGCGTATCTGCACCATTTGCAGAAGTCCGGAGAGATACTGGGCGCGATGCTGGTGACCGAACACAACCTTTCCTTTTACCAGCAATTGATGCGGGCCATGCGCAGCGCGATCGCAACCAGAACGTTTGCCAGCTTCGCCAGAACTTTCCGGCAGGACTACTTGCACGCCAAGTAAGCATATGACGTTGCAATGTAATTCTGGGTCTGTAGACTTACATGATCGCAGAATTACAGGGGTATCCAATGAAGTTTCGTTTTCGGGCGCTCGGCGTCTCGTCTGCAATTGCCATGACCATGTGTGCACCCGGTTTTGCACAGGAGGCATCCTCAGATGCGGAGCTGGAGGATATCGCCGCGCGCTACGGTGTGCGGGCATCAGTTCTCGATATCAGTCTGTCGCCGTCTGGCAACAAGGTCGCCTGGATTGCTGCGGGGCCTGAGCATAGCGAAATTCTCAATGTCGTTGATCTCACTTCAGGCGACGGCGTGAAGCAGATCGCCAATAACACGGAAGAGATCGGCGATCTTTCATGGTGCCGCTGGGCAACCGATGAACGTCTTATCTGCCAAATTGATGGCATGGGTGAGCGCAGTGACGGCGTGCTCGTACCGTTCGACCGGATGTTCGCGATCAATTATGATGGCAGCGATGCGGCATCACTGTCCGAACGACGAAGCCTGAGGGCGATCGGATTCAATCAGGATGGCGGCGACATTGTTGCTTTTGATGTGGCTGGGGAAGATGGCCGGATCCTGATCACCAAGAATTACGTGAAGGAATATTCGACCGGCACGCGTCTTGCGAATGAGAAGGAAGGCTTGGGAGTCGACCAGGTCGACGTCGAAAGCGGCAGACGCCGTGTCGAGGAGCAGCCCGATCTTGGTACCTACCGGTATATAGCGGACGAGAACGGACGGGTCCGCTTGAAACTGAGAGCGGGCTATGACGCCAATGGCAGAATGACGGGCGAATATTTCTATCTTTACCGCGACAGTGAAAGCGATCGCTGGCGCGAATTTGATAATGTTGCGGTCGATGGCGAACCGATCAGTAATTTTGAGCCTGTCGCAGTCGATTCTTCGCGCAACAGTGCATTTGGGTACATTCCCAAAGATGGTTTCGAGGCGCTTGCGGAGGTTCCGCTGTCAAATCCGGGGGCCGGAAAGGTTCTGTTTTCGCGGGATGACGTTGATGTAGATGGACTGATGCGGATCGGTCGGCAGCGCCGCGTGGTTGGCGTAACCTACGCGACCGAAAAGCGCTCGGTCGCCTATTTCGACGAGGAATTGGCGAAGCTATCACGCGCGCTGGGTAAAGCGCTTCCCAACCAGCCGCTCATCAATATCGCAGGCGCCAACGCTGATGAGAGCAAGCTGCTGATCGTCGCATCTTCGGATACCGATCCGGGTACAGTTTACCTCTATGACAAGGGTTCTCGTCAACTCGAACAATTGCTGGCGATGCGCCAATATCTTGTCGATCAGACTATGGGCCCGATGAAGCCAGTGACCTATCCGGCGGGCGATGGAACCGAGATACCAGGCTATCTGACACTTCCAGCGGGATCAGATGGTAAAGGCCTGCCAGCAATTGTTCTGCCGCATGGCGGACCGGCCGCGCGTGATTACTGGGGTTTTGACTGGATCGTGCAATTCTTTGTCGCTCGCGGATATGCAGTGCTTCAGCCGAATTATCGCGGCTCATCAGGATATGGTGACGCGTGGTATGGCCGCAATGGTTTCAAAGCTTGGGATATGGCAATCGGGGATGTGAATGATGCGGGCCGGTGGCTTGTGGATCAGGGTATTGCGGATCCTGCCAGACTGGCGATTGCCGGTTGGTCCTATGGCGGTTACGCCGCGCTGCAATCACAGGTTGTTGACCCCGACTTGTTCAAGGCAGTGGTTGCCATCGCGCCGGTCACCGATCTTGGTCTCCTGCGAAGCGATGCCCGCAATTACACCAATCGGAATCTTGTGAAGGATTATATCGGCTCAGGGCCGCACATTGAGGCGGGCAGTCCATTGCGGCATGCAGACAAGTTTAAAGCTCCGGTCGCGCTCTTTCATGCGACACGCGATGTGAATGTCGATGTACGTCACTCGCGGGCAATGGCGGACCGATTGAAAGATGCGGGAAAGCAGGTCAGCTACAGCGAATATGACGATCTGCAACATGATCTTGGCGACAGCAAGGTGCGCACGGAGATGTTAATGCAGATCGACAAGTTCATGCGGTCCGCATTCGGCTCCTAAGCTCTCGACAAACCGGCCAAGAAAGGCCAAACGCGCGCGCATGTCAGGACAATTCAAAGCCCCGGATGAGTGCGAAACCATGGCCGAAGTCCGCATTGGTGTGGACACGACCGATCGCGAACTTGTTGCACTGCTCGATCGCCGTTTCGGCTATATGCGCGCCGCTGCGCGTATCAAACCTAACCGTGAAGCAGTGCGTGACGAAGACCGAAAGGCGTCGGTCATCGCCGCTGCGGTAAGCGATGCGCAGGCACGCGGCATTCCCGGCGAGGTGATAGCTGATATTTGGGAATGCCTTGTCGAAGGCTCGATCGCTTATGAGTTTGAAGAATGGGACCGCTCGCGTTGAAGCGTTCCAATTTGGAGGCAAATTGTTGAACTCTCGGAACTTTCAACAAAGCAGTTCGTAATAGAGGTCTCTTCTAGAGGCACACGAAGGCGGTCCATTCGGGGCCGCCTTTTTTGTTTTACGTCTTGCGCGTCAGAAACCTCTCAAGCCGAAGTTCCTTCTTTTGGGGCTCCGCCTGCCTAACGCTCGCTGCCATGCGAATGATCTTTTTCGACCATTTGTCGGCATGTTTGTCTGCTCCTCCGAACTTCACCTGCCCCAATGGAAGAATGCGAACCGGCTTAAAGCCGCTGAAGCTGAGAATTTGCCTCTTCCAGCGTTTGATGATCGAATTGCCGTATACCAACTGCAACGCGATCGGTGGCGTATCCATCGTGACAATTACATCCGCAGACCGGCCGACCATGTTCCGGTCCCACCATGTGTCATCATCGTGATAGGCAAATGTGAAACCGGGCAGGAACAGCCTGTCGATCAGTCCTTTTAGCAGAGCCGGCTCCGCACCCCACCACATCGGAAACACGAATACGATATGGTCGCACGCGTCCAGTTGCTCGGCTAGAGCCGAAATATCGGGTTCCCAGGACGTGCGCTTACGATATCCGTGTTTCAGGTTTGGCGTGAATTCAAGATCTCGCACTGCAACGCGTTTGACATCGCAGCCGGGAGGCAGCGATCTTTCGTAAATGTCGAGCAGATGGGTGCTGTACCGGCCTTCGTCCGGATGTCCATCAATCAGCAAAACCTTCATCAGCGCTCCCCAAACTACCATTTGAACGGGTGCGCCCTTTCAGCCCAAAAGAAAAGGGCGGCCCCGCAGGACCGCCCCAATTCTTGTCGATACTCGCCGCGGCGTTAGCGCGAATAGAACTCGACCACGAGATTCGGTTCCATGGTGACCGGGTAGGGCACTTCGTCGAGCTTGGGCACGCGGGTGAACTGAACCTTGTCGTTGCCATCCGGTGCAACATAATCAGGAATTTCACGCTCAGGCAGGCTCTGCGCTTCGATGACGAGCGCCATTTCCTTGGCCTTGCTGCCGAGGCTGATGACATCACCAACGTCGCAGCGCCGGCTGGCGATGTTGCACTTCACGCCGTTCACATAAATGTGACCATGGCTGACAATCTGACGCGCGGCGAAGATCGTCGGCGCGAACTTGGCGCGGTAGACGATCATGTCCAGGCGACGCTCCAGCAGGCCGATCAGGTTCTGGCCGGTATCACCCTTCAGGCGGGTGGCGTCCTTGTAGGTGGAGCGGAACTGCTTCTCGGTCACGTCGCCGTAATAGCCTTTCAGCTTCTGCTTGGCGCGAAGCTGAAGACCGAAGTCGCTCATCTTGCTCTTGCGACGCTGACCG
>CALLQC010000039.1 GCA_938015255.1 uncultured Erythrobacter sp. | reverse complement strand
TGAGAAGGCATATGTCTTCATGGTGGTTACGAGCAGCTTCGGGAAGCGCGCCGTCGAGGCCCAGCATTGTTGCAAGCTCTCGCCCCGGCGCAGCGGCTTCCGGCGTGAGTTGCACGCCTTCCGGCCACTCTGAAAAGCCTGTGTGCCGCGCCGCAAGGTCTGGGGCCGGCTGGAGCCACTCTTCTTCCGCCAGACGGACGAGCCCCATCCTGAGCTGCCCTCCCCCGCGCGCTTTGGGGAGCAATTCGTTGACGGAAAAGCCGAGGGTCACCCGAAGGTGTCAGCTTCGATGACACGCCGTTCGACCTGTCTCACAAGCCATCTACAAAATGCAAATGAGATTGCGAAAAGAATAACAACATTCACGACGAACCAAACCCACGCCGTTGGATCATCTGCGTATGGGCCCGGCAGATCTAGCCAGACGGCGAGGACTGTCGTCACAAAACTGAGGAGATGTCCTGAAGCGAAGATGATCACTGTGAGGAAGGCGGTAGCCAAAAGCACAAGCCGCTTCACTCAGCAGCCTCGTCCAGCCCCTCACCGAGCGGCGGCATATTGTGCCCGAGCAGCGTCAGTATGTCCGCTGCACATTCGACCACGTTGGAGCCGGGGCCGTAAATGCCCTGCACCCCTGCCTCTCGCAGAAAATCATAGTCGGTTGCGGGGATCACGCCGCCTGCGGTCACCTTGATATCGCCGCGTCCGGCCTCTTTTAACAAGCGGATCAATTCGGGGATCAACGTTTTGTGGCCCGCTGCAAGCGAAGAAGCGCCGATCACATCAACGTCCGCTTCGAGTGCCAAGTCGCACGTTTCGTCAGGCGTCTGGAACAGCGGGCCGGAGATCACCTCAAAGCCCATATCGCTAAAGGCACTTGCGATGACATTCGCGCCGCGATCGTGGCCGTCTTGGCCCATCTTGGCGACCATGATGCGCGGTTTGCGGCCTAGCCGCCTCGCGACCGCTTCGACACCATCGGTCACCTGCGCCCATCTGCGGTCGAATTCGTAAGCGCTCTTATAAACCCCGCTAACCGGTTTGGGTGTCGCATCGTGGCGACCGAACGCTTTCTCCATCGCCGCGGATATCTCGCCCAGGGTTGCATCCGCCCGCGCCGCCTCAACGGCCTTCTTCAAGAGATTGACGTCGGCCTGCTCCTCAAGCTCGGCGATCCTCGATGGTGGCAGCGGAATGCCGTTTTCGTCGCGGCCAGTTGCAATTGCGGCGCGGTGCGTCGCCGGATCGGCTTCCGCCGCCCTGGTAAGCGCCGCGAGCGCGGCCTGACAGGCCGCTTCGTCACGGCCGGCACGGACCTGCTCCAGCCGGACGATCTGGCCCTTGCGCACCTTCGCATTGTCAATGTCGAGCGTTTCAATCGGGTCTTCGGTTTCCTTGCGGTACTTGTTGACGCCGACAATGACGGTTTCGCCCTTGTCTACGCTCGTCTGCTTTTCCGCCGCCGCGCGCTCAATCGCGGCCTTGGGCGCGCCGGTTGCGACATAGGCGGTCATCCCGCCCGCTTCATCGACTTCGGCGATCAGCTTTTCGGCTTCCTCGACCAGAGTTGCTGTGAGCGCCTCGATATAGTGCGAGCCGCCCAGCGGATCGACGACATTGGTGATGCCGCTCTCCTCTTGCAGCACAAGCTGCGTGTTGCGCGCGATGCGGGCAGAGAAATCCGTCGGCAGCGCGATGGCTTCGTCGAGCGCGTTTGTGTGCAGGCTCTGCGTGCCGCCCAGTGTCGCGGCCATCGCCTCAATCGTGGTCCGCATCACATTGTTATACGGATCTTGCTCTTGCAGCGAGACGCCAGAGGTCTGGCAGTGTGTGCGCAGCATCTTTGAACGTTCGGATTTCGCGCCAAGGCCGTCCATCACGCGGTACCAGAGCGTGCGCGCGGCGCGCAGCTTTGCGATCTCCATGAAGAAGTTCATGCCGATGCCGAAAAAGAACGAAAGTCGCCCGGCAAAGGCATCGATATCGAGCCCGGTCGCCATCGCTTTCTCTGCATATTCCTTGCCATCGGCGATGGTGAAGGCGAGCTCCTGAACAGCCGTCGCCCCGGCCTCGTGCATATGATAGCCGCTGATCGAAATGCTGTTGAATTTCGGCATATTGGCCGAAGTGTAGGCTATAATGTCCGACACGATCCGCATGCTCGGCTCAGGCGGATAGATATAGGTGTTGCGGACCATGAACTCCTTCAGGATGTCGTTCTGGATCGTGCCCGACAGCTTCTCCTGGCTCACGCCTGACCGCTCAGCGGCGACGATGTAGAACGCCATGACCGGGATCACCGCGCCGTTCATCGTCATTGAAACGGACATCGTGTCCAGCGGGATCTGGTCGAACAGGATCTCCATATCCGCCACGGTGTCGATGGCCACACCTGCCTTGCCCACGTCACCGACCACGCGCGGGTGATCGGAATCGTAACCGCGGTGGGTGGCGAGATCGAAAGCGACCGAAAGACCTTTCTGACCCGCTGCGAGATTGCGGCGGTAAAAGGCGTTCGACTCCTCGGCGGTCGAGAAGCCCGCATATTGCCGGATGGTCCAGGGGCGGCCTGCGTACATGCTGGCCTTCACCCCGCGCGTGAACGGCGCAAAACCGGGCAGGCCCGGATCAAAGCCCTCGTGATCCGCCTCTGTATAGAGCGGTTTGATATCGAAACCTTCAGGCGTCGACCAGGTTAGATCGCGGCCTTTGGATTCCTTATCTGCGAGGGCTTTCCAATCTTCGGGAGTGGGTTTGTCAGTCATGCCGCGCCCTTTAGCACAGGTTTGATGTGATGGAACTTGTCCGGACTTATTTGCCCGTGAACTCGGCCTTGCGCTTTTCCAGGAATGCCTTGCCGCCTTCTTTTGCGTCGGCGCTTTTCCCGGCAAGAAACTGCGCCTCAGCCTCAGCCAGCAGCACCTGCGGCAAATCACCATCGAGCGCGGTTGCAATATTCCGCTTCATCTTCGCGTAAGCCAATGTCGGCCCATTGGCGAGCTTATCGGCCAGAGCATGCGCTTCGTCCATCAGCGCCGCATCATCCACGCATTTGTAAATGAGGCCCCATTCCTCGGCCTGTTCGGCGCCGATCTTCTCGCCCAGCATCATCATCCGGGTCGCGCGCGCGCGGCCTATCGCACGGGCGAGCAGCCAGGTCGATCCGCCATCGGGGACGAGGCCTATATTAACGAAAGCCTGCAGGAAATACGCGCTCTTGCCAGCGAGGGTGAAGTCCGCCGCCAGTGCGAGTGAGCACCCGACGCCTGCCGCAGGACCATTGACCGCGCAAATGACCGGCACATCCGCGCGGATCAGATGGCTGATCGCGGGATTGTAATGGTTGATCAGCGCTTCGTGACTGCCGCCCTTACCGGTCAAGGCGCTGCTCTCGCCGCGCGCGGATAGGTCCGCGCCCGAACAAAACCCCTTGCCCTCGCCCGTGATCAGCACGGCGCGAGCGTCGCCCAGATCGTAGAACACCTGCCCGATTTCGTCTGCCATTTGCGGCGGCATAGCGTTGAGGCGCTCTGGCCGGTTGAGCGTGATCGTGAGCAGCGGACCGTCATGGTCGACGCGGATGGTTTGGTAGGACATAGGGCCTCTTTCAAGCGTTTCGTTTAGCAACCTTTGGAGCGAATGGGTGCAATGGGCAACCTGCGAAAATGAGCAATAACCCGTCACCCCCGGCCACCGAGCCGGGGTCCCGCTTGGTTGCAGCCAACCGCATAACGAAAGGAAGCGGGACCCCGGATCAAGTCCGGGGCGACGCATAAGGTCAGTTCGATCAGTGCGCCTCGTCCTTGGGCGTTTCCATGATCTCGGTCAGCATGCCCTGCATATCCTTGGGATGCAGGAAGAAAATCGGCGTGCCATGCGCCCCGATGCGCGTGGGGCCAAGGATGCGCTTGCCCATGGCCTCGAACTCCGCACGCGCTTCCTCGATGTCAGGGACTTCGAAGCAGACATGGTGCTGCCCGCCCAGCGGGTTTTTGGCGAGGAAGTTGTTGATCGCACTGTCGGGGCCGAGCGGTTCGATCAGCTCGATCTGTGTGCCGTTCATGCCGCTGTCGGTAGGCGTGTCGACGAAGCAGACCTTCACCCCCTGCTCCGGCAGGTCGAACGGCGTGTGGATCTCGGTCGCGCCCATCACGTCGCGGTAATGCGCGATTGAGGCTTCGATTGAGGGCGTCGCGACGCCTATGTGATTTAATCGCCCCAACTTCACGCGCCGACTCCTACAAACCCGTCATGCTGAACTTGTTTCAGCATCCATGCTTCAACCTGCACCGTCCGCGCAATCCGAGAAATGGACCCTGAAACAAGTTCAGGGTGACGGAACGGAAAAGGCGTGGCGACACCGATGTGGTTGAGACGGCCTAGTTTCATGGTCTTCCTCGTTTCAGATGGTCAGGAACGTGAGGAGCACAAAAGCACAGGCTCCCGCGCCCGCCATCAGTATTTCAGGCCACGCATGAAAGCGAAGCTCCTTGGTCTCCCCACCGATATGCCACGAATGCGGCGAACGCCAGATGCGGAAGGCGAGGATGGCGCAGATCACTGAGAGGATCGCGAGCACAGCGACGAGCAAGTCACTCGACGCAAATGCACGCAAACCCTCACTCATGCGATTTTCCTGCTGCTAGAGAGGAATATTATCGTGCTTCTTCCACGGGTTCTCCAACTGCTTGGTCCGCAGCTTGCGTAACCCCAGCGCCACGCGCCGCCTTGTTGAGTGCGGGTAGATCACCTCGTCGATATAGCCGCGCTGCGCTGCCACGAAGGGGTTGGCGAAGCGGTCTTCGTATTCCTTGGTTTTCTCGGCGATTTTCTCCGCATCGCCGCGGTCCTGGCGGAAGATGATTTCCACCGCGCCCTTCGCGCCCATCACCGCGATTTCGGCGGTCGGCCAGGCGTAGTTGAGGTCACCGCGCAGATGCTTTGACGCCATCACGTCATAGGCGCCACCATAGGCTTTGCGGGTGATGATCGTGATCTTGGGCACGGTCGCCTCGGCATAGGCGAACAGCAGCTTTGCGCCGTGCTTGATGATGCCGCCCAATTCCTGCGAGGTGCCGGGCAGGAACCCAGGCACGTCCACCAGCGTCACAATCGGAATCTCGAACGCATCGCAGAACCGCACGAAGCGCGCGGCTTTCTTCGACGAATTGATATCGAGCACGCCCGCAAGCACCATCGGCTGGTTCGCGACCACGCCCACTGTGCGGCCCTCGATCCGGCCAAAGCCGCAGATGATGTTCGCCGCATGCGCGGGCTGGATTTCGAAGAACGATCCCTCGTCCAGCGTCTTCGCGATGACCTCGTGCATGTCGTAAGGCTGATTGGCGTTATCGGGAATGATCGTGTCGAGGCTCGGCTCTTCGCGGTCCCACGGATCGTTGGTGGGAAGTTCAGGCGCATCCTCGCGGTTCGAAAGCGGCAGGTAGTTGAAGAATTCGCGCGTCGCGAGCAGCGTTTCGACGTCGTTCTCAAACGCGACGTCGGCAACGCTGGTCTTGGTAGTGTGGGTGATCGCGCCGCCCAGCTCTTCCTGCGTCACGACTTCGTTGGTCACGGTTTTCACCACGTCCGGCCCCGTCACGAACATGTAAGAGCTGTCCTTCACCATGAAGATGAAGTCGGTCATCGCAGGCGAATACACCGCCCCGCCCGCGCATGGCCCCATGATGAGGCTGATCTGCGGCACGACGCCCGATGCGAGGACATTGCGCTGGAAAACCTCGGCATATCCGCCAAGCGACGCCACGCCTTCCTGAATGCGCGCGCCGCCGCTGTCGTTAAGGCCGATAACCGGCGCGCCAACCTTCATCGCGGTGTCCATCACCTTGCAGATTTTCTCCGCATGGCGTTTTGACAGCGATCCGCCGAACACGGTGAAATCCTGGCTGAACACATAGACCAGCCGGCCATTGATCGTGCCGCTGCCGGTGACCACGCCGTCACCCGGAATACGCTGCTCAGCCATGCCGAAATCGACGCAATCGTGTTCGACATAGCGATCGAGCTCTTCAAAGCTCCCCTCGTCGAGCAGAACATCAAGACGCTCACGCGCGGTCAGCTTTCCCTTGGCGTGCTGCGCGGCGATGCGTTTCTCACCGCCACCCAGTCGGGCGGCTTCACGGCGGCGTTCCATTTCGGCGATATTGGCGGACATCCGTCACCCCTGCTTGTTTATTTCTCGCAAGGTCCGTTGCCTTAGCGGCGGCGCAGCGTCAACGTGTCAAAAAGGGGGAATTGCCCATGCGCGAGATCGAAACGCTGATTATCGGCGGCGGGATTGCGGGCCTATCGCTGGCCGCGAGGATTGCGCCGCATACACATACGTTGGTGCTGGAGGCTGAGAGCGCGCCCGGTTATCATGCCTCAGGCCGCAGCGTGGCGATTGCACATTTCGGGCTGGGTGAGCGGGTTGTGCGCACTCTGACAGCGATGAGCCTTGCTCAGCTTGCGGCCGAACCCGTGGATGACCACGCACCTTCTGCCATCAGGCATCCAGCCCTGCATATCGCGCGCGCCGATCAGACGGCCGAGCTTGATGCTCTGGAGGATGTTCACCGGCAATTCGATTGCGATTTCTATCGCGTACAGGGTGAGGATGCACGCAAGCTTTTTCCCGCACTTAAGACTGGCCCCGATTTCTGCCATGAAGCGATTATAGATCACGGCGCGCTGAAGCTGGACGCGGACGCAATGTTGCAGGGGCATGTGCGGGACCTTCGCACCGCCGGGGGCGATATGCTTACCGGCGCACGGGTGGAAGACATTCAAAGGAATGCCGGACGCTGGATTGTGCAGAGCACCTCCGGCACATTCAGGGCCGAACGGATCGTCAACGCAGCCGGTGCATGGGCGGATGAGATTGCTGCGCTAGCGGCGACATCCGGCATCGGGATCGAACCGCGACGCCGCACGGTGATATCGATCAGCGGGCCTGAGCATGTCGATGTGTCACCCTGGCCGTTCACCAAGACTGTTGGATCCGGATATTACATCCTGCCCGAAGGAACCGGGCGGCTGCTCGCCTCTGCAATGGATGAACACCCAAGCCTGCCGTGCGACGCCGCGCCCGAAGAAATCGATATCGCGACGATCGCGCACCGGATTGAAGAGGCAACCACATTGCCCATCCGCCGCATTGCGCACAGTTGGGCAGGCCTGCGAAGTTTTGCCCGGGATGAGCTGCCGGTCATCGGTTACGCAGCCGGTCAGCCGGATTTCTTCTGGTTCGCCGGACAGGGCGGCTACGGATTCCAGACCTCTCCCGCCCTCGCCCGGATCGCGGAATCATTGATGTTCGGACGAGAATGGCCGGACGAACTGACACGTTCGAAGATTCACCCAGCCCAGTTTGCGCCAGAGCGTTTCAGGTCTAGAACCTGAGCGTAATCCGCTTGGCCAAGCTGGGAGAGGCGGACTCGACGACCCGCAGCATTTTTGTCATCCCGATATTGGCCTCGTCGCGGTTCTTCTCAATCGCATCGACAATCTGCCGGGCGCATTCTTCGGCGGGCATCTTCTTCATCGGATTGCCATCATTCATCTGGGTATCGACCACCGGAGGCAAAGCCTCGATCACACGGATGCCAGCGTCTTTCAGCTGCTCACGCAAGGCCAGTGAGTAAAACCGCAATCCGGATTTTGTCGCGCAATAGACAGGCGTGCGCGCGGCCGGCGCGATTGCCAGACCGCTTGTCACATTGACGATCGCCGCCTGCGGGCGCGATTTGAGTGCCCCCATCAGCGCCGCGGTCAAACGAATAGGCGCGTTGAGGTTGGCATAGATGCATGCATCAGCAGCATCGGGATCAACCGGGCCTTTGCGAAAATCGTGATCGACCAGCTGCCCCGCATTGTTGAGCAGCACGTCGAGCGGCTTATCGCCCCATGCATCCACCAAGGCATCGACACCGTCCGCGTTGGAAAGATCGGCCGCGATAACGTCGAATCCTTCGGCCTGCATGGCCGCCAATCGATCCGCATTTCGCCCGGTCAGGACCACAATTGCGCCCTTCGCCCTGAGCTGCAATGCGATCTCGCGCCCGATCCCGGCTGTACCGCCGGTGAGCAGGACAGATTTGCCAGACAGGTCCATAATTCGCCCTCTATTTCAGCAGAACCAGCTCTTCGGCCATGGTCGGATGGATCGCGGTCGTCGCGTCCCAATCGGCCTTGGTCAGACCTGCCTTCACCGCAACAGCAGCCGCTTGCATGATCTCCGGTGCCTCTGGCGCGATCATGTGAATGCCCACCACCCGATCATTCGCCGCATCGACAACCATCTTGTAAAGTCCGCGCTCGCTCCGGCCTGCAACGACGTGCTTCATCGGGCGGAAGTCGGACTGGTATACCTTGATACTGCCTAGCGCATTGCGCGCTTCGCCTTCGGTCATACCGACCGAGGCAATCGGCGGGTGGCTGAAGACTGCGCTTGCAATACAGCTGTGATCGACAGCGTAGGGTTCGACATCGCCAAACAGGCTATCCGCAAACGCCTGCCCCTCGCGGATGGCCACCGGGGTGAGCTGCACACGGTCGGTCACATCGCCAACGGCGTAGATGTAATCGACATTGCTCTTGCTGAAATCGTCGACCTTGATCTCGCCCTTGCTACCCAGTTCGACGCCAACCTTATCAAGCCCCAGCCCTTTCGTGTTGGGAGAACGGCCCGTGGCGACCATCACAAGATCAAATTCGCGTTCATCGTGACCGGTCAGTTTTACCAGCAGCGTGCCATCATCCTGTTTCTCGACATATTCAAATTCGGCGTTGAAGCAGAATTCAATGCCCTTGGTGAGCGAGATTTGCAGCAACCGGTCGCGCAGGCTTTCATCATAACCGCGAAGGATCACATCGGACCGGTTGACGATGGTGACCTTGCTGCCGAACTGGTTGAAAATTCCGGCAAACTCATTGGCGATATAGCCGCCGCCGGCAATCAGGACACGGTTTGGAATCTCATCGAGGTGAAACGCTTCATTCGACGTGATGCAGTGCTGATTTCCTTTGAATTCAGGCACCAGCGGCTGCGCTCCGGTTGCGACCAGAATGTACTTCGCCGTCACCACCTTGCCGCTGGCCAATGTCACCTCGTGATCACCGGTAATCTCCGCACGCTCACGAAAAACGGTTACGTCGTGATTATCGAGCGTTTCGCCATAAAGCCCTTCGAGCCGGTCGATGTCTTTTTGCACGGAATCGCGCAGACGGATCCAATCGAATTTCGGCTCGCCAACATCCCAGCCGAAATTCTGTGCGTCTTCGAGATCTTCGGCAAAATGCGCGCCGTAGACCAGCATCTTCTTTGGCACGCAGCCGCGAATTACGCAGGTACCACCGACGCGGTATTCTTCCGCAGCGGCCACTCGCGCGCCGTGCGCAGCGGCGACGCGACTTGCGCGTACGCCGCCAGATCCGATGCCGATGGTGAAAAGGTCATAATCATACTCGGCGTCCGCCATTGCATTCCTCCTGTGTCGCCGCGCGATATGGCTCAGCAAGCCGCGAAAGCCAACCGCGCGATTGCCTTCAATCGCTTTTCGGCATGGAAGGGAGAATGGTTACGCCAGCCTAGGCGGAACGAGGCCCGCCGCCGCCTTTGCTACGAGAACCGCCCCCGCCGCCGCTGCGACGCTTGAAACCGCCGGGCCGACCACCCGGTTTACCGCCGGGCTTTCCCTTGCGCGAGGGATGCTTGTTTTTCGGTTTTGGCCTGGCAGCACCATCCTTGGCGCCATCCGCAGCGGACTTCTTCGAGCCGAAAGGCTTGGGGCGAACCTTCTTTGTAGAAACCCGTGTTTGCCCGCGGGGAGCCGGTTTCGTCGGGCCAACACCTTCGACCACGGCCCGGAAATTTTCCGGCAGATCGAGCCGTTCAAGCTCGGCATCGGTATTGCGCTGAATATCCTTCAGATATGCGCGCTCATCCTCGGCGCAGAAGGCCATCGCAATCCCGTCCTTGCCCGCGCGCGCTGTGCGTCCGATGCGGTGGACATACTGTTCCGGAACGTTCGGCAGTTCGTAATTGATCACGTGGCTGACGCCTGGAATATCGATGCCGCGTGCAGCAACATCTGTCGCGATAAGGATATTCACCTTGCCGCGCCGGAATTCGTCGAGCGCGCGCTGGCGCTGTGGCTGCGATTTGTTGCCATGGATGGCGTTCGCATCAATGCCTTTCTGGCCGAGCTTCTTCACCACACGGTCCGCCCCGTGCTTGGTGCGCGTAAAGATCAATACGCGCTCTAGATCGCCTGGAACCGTGTGACGGCCCGACAGGATGAGTTCCAGCAGCGATTGCTTTTCGTCCTGCTGGACCATGAACAGATATTGTTCGATCCGCTCGGCCGTGGTTGCAGCGGGTGTCACGCTGACCTGAACCGGATTGTTGCAATATCCGCTCACCAGATCTTTGATCTGCTTGGGCATGGTGGCGCTGAAAAACAGCGTCTGGCGCTCTTTCGGAACAAGCTGGTTGATCCGCTTGAGCGCGTGGATGAAGCCCAGATCGAGCATCTGATCGGCCTCGTCCAGGATCAGGACTTCCACACCGGAAAGGTTGAACGCTTTCTGATCAATAAGATCGAGCAGACGGCCAGGCGTGGCGATCAGGATGTCAGTGCCGCGGTGCAGCTTGTTGCGATCCTTGTTAACCGAAGTACCGCCAACGATGACTTGCACTTTCAAACCGGCAAGCGCGCCGTAGTCTTTCGCGCTGGTTGCAATCTGGGTGGCAAGCTCGCGCGTCGGTGCGAGTACCAGCATCCGGCAGCTTTTGAACGGGATCCGGTTTTCACTTTCGCGAAGGCGATCAATGCCGGGAAGCATGAAGGCAGCCGTTTTGCCTGTGCCTGTCTGGGCGATGCCCAACAGGTCGCGGCCTGCAAGCACCGGCGGAATCGCCTGTTCCTGAATGGGTGTCGGCGTATCGTAGCCCTTCAGCTCGAGCGCCTGGAGAACGGGCTGGGACAGCCCGAGATCAGAGAATTTCATTTGAGATATATCTCGCAAATATTGCGAAGCGGGCAGCGATATAGCTGCGCCGTCGCGGTGGTTGGGAAACCGCCCGCGTGAATAGGGAAGTCTTGTAGAAGTGGTGAGATGCGCGCCGGGGCGACCTTAGTTCAGTCGCCGCTTCACGCTGGCCGGCACATCTCGCTTGTCAGCGCAAATGGGCGCGCGGCGCAGTAAAGTCAAATTAATGCAGTCAGGCCTCAGAATTTCTCACGCAGGGCCATGTAGGAAAGACGGTTGGTGTAATGGCCAGCAACCGGCTCGTTTGCTTCGTCGCGGGCTGGCTCGAATTTGTGGTGTTTGAGCAGCACAGAACATAATTTGGTGTTCACATATTTACGGCGAAACTCGTCATCAAGCGCGCAATCGGTCGGCTTTCCATCGGCATCGACAGTGATCGTGTAACCGAGGTGTGATCGCCAGACCCGCAGGCGGGATGATGTCTTCAAAAGCTCGAATTCGCCATCGAACTCGACGAGTTTGACAGGCGTGCCAGCATCGTTTGTCATCGACACGGCCACCGCATCAGTTTTCGATTCTTTTTCTCCCGCTGCGCCTGCCGTTGAAAGTGCAAGTGCTGCAGCTGCTGCTGTGAGCGAGAAAATGCGAACCATTGAGCGTCCCCGAGTGTAAAGTTAACCGTGTGTGACCGGCGGCAATGTACGCAAAACGCACCTCAGCGCAATTATTTCCCGTGGACAATGCTGCAACGCATCATATTGATGCGCGCAAAGAAATCATCGGAATAAAATTGCGCAGATTCGTTAGGAATATCCCCCTTGTTGGAATTTCCTGCGGCATGCAGAGAGAATCACCCCCTCTCAAACAAGCCCCGCCGCTTTCATTAACGCACTTGTAGAAGGGTCAAACTGACCCTCACCTGAATCAATATCCTTGGCCATCTTTTTGCCCAGCTCGACCCCGAACTGGTCGAACGGATTGATACCCATCAAAACAGCGTTGGCGAATGTGCGATGTTCGTGAAACGCGATCAACGCACCTAGCATGGCCGCATCCAGATCATCGACAAGGAAGGTCGCGCTTGGACGGTCACCAGGAAAAGCGCGTGCGGGGTCTTTCCCGTCCGCGCTCATATTGCCGCCCGCCATAAGAGCCGCCCCTTGCGCGAAACAATTCGTCAGCAAGGCTTTATGATGCGCGGGGTCAAGCTCGTCGCCTGGCGCGATACTGGCAATGAAATCGACCGGCACCAGACGGGTGCCCTGATGCAGCAATTGAAACACAGCATGCTGCGCATCCGTGCCGACACCGCCCCAGGTGATCGCAGCGGTCTCTCCGTTTACCGGCTCTCCTTCGGCAGTCACACTCTTGCCATTCGACTCCATTTCCAGCTGCTGGAGATAATCCGGCAACAGCGCCAGTCGCTCGTCATAGGCGAACACTGCACGGGTCTGGCAGCCGCGTATCCGCGAATAATACTGGTCCGCATAAGCGGCCAGAAGCGGCCCGTTAGCCCGCCCTGCGCTTTCGCGAAAATGTTTATCGATCGCATGCGCGCCCGCCAGCATCGCGGTAAAGTCCTCCATTCCCACCGCCAATGCGACAGGAAAACCGATGCTGGACCAGAGCGAATAGCGCCCGCCCACGCTTTCCGGGAATGGCAGAATACGCGTTTCATCAACGCCCCATTCAACCGCTTTTTCCGGATTGGCCGTGAGCGCGATGACCCGTCCACTCGGATCGGTCACGCCGTTTTCGGACAACCACTTGAGCGCGCTTGAAGCGTTGGTCATCGTTTCGGTGGTTGTAAAAGTCTTTGAAGCCACCGCGATCAGCGTTGTTGCCGGGTCACAGCCAGCAAACGCCTGTTCTAGCGCAAGCCCATCAATGTTCGAGACGACATGAACATCGACCAGCTGCAAATCACGGGTCAGCGCATCCACGGCGAGATCCGGACCAAGCGCAGAACCGCCAATACCGATGTGGATCAGATGCTTCACCTCACCCAGAGCGCCGTCATGGATCGCGTTTACCAGCATGCCCATGCGCGCGAGCAGAGCGTTGCCTTCTTCTACATCACCCTCTGTGCCGCTTCCCCGCATCGCGCCATGTGTCGCTGGCCGCCCTTCGGTCGGATTGATTATGCCACCACTAAACAGAGCCTCACGCGCTGCGTCAAAACCGGCCGCATCGGTCAATTCCTCGAATGTATCGAGCAGCGCGTCATCAAGATGCGTCTTCGACCAGTCCAGCAGCATCCCGTTGGTGCCATGATCGGGTATCTGGAATTCGATCCGTTGGCTGAGCTTGGCAAGGCGGTTGTCATCCTGCGCGAACAATTGTTCGAGCGTTTGCGGCTTAGCATTTTCAAGCTTTGCCCAGATTGCTGCGTGTGTATCGGACGTCATTGCACCAAACCCCTTTGCGCGTGTTGCGCCTGCGAGTAAGGGGGCTGGCAATGAATGTTAAGTCCCAAACTGCGTCGATCGACACCACGGATACGAATTCCTCCGGAGAAGGCTGGGGTAGCTTCGTATGGTTCATGGTCAAACTCGTCGCCGCCGTACTGCTGTTTCGCATCCTCGTATTTTCGCCCTTTTCGATTCCTTCGGAAAGCATGCTGCCGCGATTGATGAATGGCGATTATCTGCTCGCGGCCAAATGGTCGTACGGGTTCTCTGGTAATTCGCTGCCCTTCGACGTGGGCCTGCCCGAGGGGCGCATTTTCGCAAGCGAGCCGGAGCGCGGCGATCTGGTTATCTTCAAACACCCCATTGACGGCTCAGACTATATCAAACGGGTTGTCGCCCTGCCCGGCGATTCCATTTCCGTAATCGGCGGACAGATCGTGCTGAATGGCGAATTGGTCCCGCGCGAAGAAATCGCCAATTTCGAAATTCCTGTATCGCGCAACACCACCTGCTCATGGGGCGCAGATGCAGAGGTGGACGAAACGGGAAAGGAACTGTGTTCCTATCGCCGTCTGCGCGAAACACTGCCCGGCGGCCGCGAAATCGAGGTGCTCGATTTCGGACTGACGCAGGGAGACAATTTCAAGCCGGTCACCGTGCCGGCGGGCCACATGTTCGTAATGGGCGACAACCGTGACAATTCGCGCGACAGCCGGTTCGAAGCGATGTCAGGCGATGCAGTCGGCATAGTGCCGCAGGACAATCTCGTTGGCGAAGCAGCAGTGATCATCTGGTCTACCGATGGCGGGGCAGAATGGTTGAAGCCGTGGACATGGTTTTCATCCGCGCGGTGGGACAGGATCGGTACCCAGCTTTGAGCGTTGAGCCATCATGACCGAGCTGAAAGCGGAAACGCGCGACTGGCTGAAAGCGACCGGATTTTCTGTCGTAAACGAGGTACTATGGCTGGAAGCCCTGACCCATGGCAGCTTCAACGGCGGACCTGCGGGCACCAGCGAAGCGGATTACCAGCGACTGGAATTTCTGGGTGACCGCGTGCTCGGCTTGTCGGTGGCCAGCTGGCTTTATGGCGCGGGCGACGCACCGGAGGGGCGCCTGTCGCAGCGGCTCAATGCGCTTGTCAGCGGTGCGACCTGCGCCCGCATCGCGCGCGCCATCGGAATGCCGGATCACATTCGTCTGGGCAAACAGGCCCGCGAGGATGGCGGCGCGAACAGCGACAACATCCTTGGCGATGTCATGGAAGCGGTGATCGGCGCGAGCTTTATCGAGCATGGCTATGCCGCGACCCGCGATATCATCTACGTGCTGTGGGACAGAGAGCTTTCGGGTGACAGCGGCAAGGCCAAACATCCCAAAAGCGCATTGCAGGAATGGGCGGCAGGCAATCGCCGCGCAATGCCTGAATATGAAGTCACCGATCGCAGCGGCCCGGACCACGCCGCGAAGTTTACCGTAGAGGTTTCGATCAAGAATGTTGGCTCCGCGCAAGGCGTGGCGACCAGCAAAAGTGCAGCAGAAAAACGCGCCGCACAGGCGTTTCTGGAGGAATTCGGTTGAACACCGCAGACACCCCAACCCAGTGCGGCGTTGTCGCCGTAATCGGTGCCCCCAATGCGGGCAAATCGACCCTGGTGAACCAGCTTGTCGGGCAAAAGGTCGCCATTACCAGCGCAAAGGCGCAGACGACCCGCGCCCGAATGCTCGGCATTGCCCTGTTTGGCCCGGTGCAGATGATCCTGGTCGACACGCCCGGTATTTTCGCCCCTCGGCGCAAGCTCGACCGTGCGATGGTAAGCGCGGCGTGGGAAGGCGCGGAGAGTGCGGATGCGATTCTGCTGATTGTCGACCCGATCAAACAGCGGCGGCATGAACTCCTGCCTTTGATCGAGGCGCTGCAGAACCGCCCGGAAAAGAAGATTCTGGTGCTCAATAAGGTCGACAAGGCCAAAAAAGAACCGCTTCTCGCGCTGGCGCAGGAGCTTTCGGAGAATATCGCCTTTGACGAGGTGTTCTTTATCTCAGCGCTTACCGGCGACGGGGTTCTGGAGATGAAGGAAGCGCTTGCCAAGGCGATGCCGCCGGGTGTCTGGATGTATCCCGAAGATCAGGTCTCGGACGCCTCGGAACGTCTGCTCGCAGCGGAGATCACGCGCGAGCAGCTTTACCAGCAGCTGCATGAAGAGCTGCCCTATGACAGCGCAGTGCGGCCCGAACAGTACAAGACGCGGCCCGATGGCTCCCTGGAAATCCATCAGCAGATCGTCGTCGCGCGCGATACTCAGCGCGGCATCGTGCTGGGCAAAGGCGGTCAGAAAATCAAATCAATCGGCGAGGCCGCACGCAAGGAGCTTTCCGAAATCCTCGGCGTCAAAGTCCACCTGTTCCTGCATGTGAAAGTGCTGGAGAACTGGTCAGAGGATAAGGAAGTGTTCGAGGAAATGGGGCTGGATTGGGTGAAGTGACAGACGCAAGTGTTGCCGCGCTTTGGCAGAAATTCCGTTTGCAGAATCCGACAGCGCCGGAAAAACCGGTCGCAGTCTTCCATTTCTGCGACAATCATGACGATGCCGAAACGTGCCTGCGTCTGGTCCTATCCGGAAAGAAGCGCGCGACTGCCGCATCGCTCAAGGAGCTTGAGCTTTCAGGCGATCCTGTCCCGACCGTCGGCGACTATTCAGTCGTCACCGACTATGCCGGAAAGGCGCATGCCGTAATCGAGACCACCGGCGTTGAAATCACGCGTTTTGCTGATGTCGATGAGCAATTCGCCCGCACTGAAGGCGAAGGCGATTTGACGCTGGCATGGTGGCGTGAAGCGCACGCGGCCTATTTCTCACGAGTGTTGCAAGGGACCGGCACAGCGGTGGATGACGATTTGCCAATCGCATGTGAACACTTCAAGGTCGTCCTGGCAGCTGAAACCCGTTGAGCCGCTCTTACCCCCGCCCCAGCTTCTCCAGCTTCGCTTTCAGCGCGCTCTCGTCAAACGGCTTCACGATGTAATCGTCTGCGCCTGCTCCGATGCCTTCGTGGATGTCCTTTGCCTCGCCGTTCGACGTGCAGAACATGACAATCGGCTCTTTGGGCGTGGGGATGCCGCGCAATTGGCGCACGAACTCGATCCCGTCCATTTCGGGCATGTTCCAATCGGTAAGCACTATCGCGGGCATGCTTTTCTTGCAGCGCGCCAATGCCTCCTCGCCGTTCTCGGCTTCGACCGGCACATAGCCAAGGCTCTTGGCGATTTTGGCCGAGACCTTGCGGATCACGCGGCTGTCATCGACGATGAGGCACACTTTCGCTGCGGCCTGCTCCGCATCTGTCCCGTCAAACCTGTCACGCATGGCCTTTGCCTGCTGAACGATTGCATCGGTCTCATCTGCAGGCTCCGCAGAATGCGCAGCTTCGATTGCTTCCTGCACATCTTCTGGCGCTTGCACGGGTTGCGACTCGTCGCGCGCCTGTGACAGCCGCTCGGCCAGCGTCTTGCCTTCCATGCCCTTGCCCGCATGCCGGTTAGGGCCGGTGTTGCGTTTGATCAGATTTTGAATGGCTCGTGCTCCCCGCCCATTTTTTCAAACGCAGCCGCACCGTGAAGTTCACGCGCGCCATCGCTTTCGGTATCGCCTTCGCCGGGTGTCATGCGGACATGCAGGTATGGCATCCAGATGTCGCCGTATTCAGCCTTTTGATACCACACGTCGAGCACGTCATAGCTGGCCCACATGCCATCGGGCTCACGCAGACGGATGCCCTCGCCAATGCGAGGCACCGCAGCAAAGCGGATTCGCGCCTGGCTCTGGTGTGTCTCGTTCTGAACTTCGATCTCAATCACGTGCTCTGGTCCTTGATATTGAACCAGAGTGTTAAGGGAGAATACTAAAGGATTTATGAGCGCCGCTCACGTTTTTTGCGCGGCGTTCAAGGCATCCGGCGCGCAGCCGGTTAATCCTCTTTTGCCGGAGCCTTTTTTGCAGGAGCCGCCTTCTTCTTCGGCGCCGCCTTCTTCTTGGCCGCTGTTTTCTTCTTCGGCGCGGCTTTTTTGCGGCCCTTTTTCTTGGCTGGCCCCTTGGCCGCGCGGGCGTCGATCAGCTCTATTGCCTTTGCTGCCTCGATATCTTCAGGTTTGATATCCTTGGGGATCGTCGCGTTGACGTTTCCGTCGGTCACATAGGGTCCATAGCGCCCCGGCATCACCTTGATCTCGCCCCCGCTTGTGGGGTGCTCGCCCAGCGTCTTGATCGGCTCCGCCTTGCCGCGCGAGCCGCCTTTGCGATTGGCAGCTTCGGCCAGCAAGGCGACTGCCGCGTTCATGCCTGTGTCGAAAACGTCGCGCGTGCTCGTGAGCTTGGCGTACTTGCCATCGTGCCGCAGGTAAGGGCCGTAGCGGCCGATCGCAGATTCGATCTCTTTGCCCGTTTCCGGGTGAGCGCCGACGATTCGCGGCAGATCGAGCAGTTTGATCGCCCATTCCAGATCGAATTCGTCGAGATCTTTCGGAATGGAAGCGCGCTTTTTTGTCTCTTCGTGCTCCATCTCGACATAGGGGCCGAACCGGCCCGATTTGCGGTGGATTTCCGCACCGGTTTCAGGGTGCGTGCCCATCAGGCCGTCTTCCGCCGGATCGGCGCCGTCCGCACCCGGCTGGGCAAAGCGGCGGGTGTATTTGCACTCTGGATAGTTCTGGCACGCGACAAAGGCACCAAAGCGGCCCCCGCGCAGGCTCAAACGGCCATTCTCGCGCCCTTCCTGATCGCAGAGCGGGCAGAACCGGGCATCCTTCCCGTCCTCACGCGGCGGGAAGAGGAAATCGGATAGATATTCGTCCAGCACCTCGGTAACTTCGCTGGGCAGCTTCTCCATCACCTCTTCGGTTTTGGGTTTGAAGTCTTTCCAGAAGTTGGCGAGCAGTTCCTTGTAATCCTCTCGCCCGTCCGAGACTGTATCGAGCTCCTCCTCCATCCCGGCGGTAAAATCATAGGCGACATAGGTCGGGAAAAACCGCTCGAGAAACGCGGTCAGCAACCGCCCGGATTCCTC
>CALLQC010000038.1 GCA_938015255.1 uncultured Erythrobacter sp. | reverse complement strand
GCCTCTTTCGGATTGTCCCACAGACTTGGATCCTGGACGCGTGCGTTAAGCTCATCAAGACGGCGCAGAGCGCGGTCCCAATCGAGAGACTGGCGCACCAGATCGAGCGCAGCTTCGATCCGGTCAATATTGGCTTGGGCCTCGGCCCGCATGGCTCATTCCTTGAATAGAGTGTTCGCCTCCCGCTTAACGCGAGAGGAATGATTGTAAAGCGGTGCAGCGCGCGAGCGGGCTAGTAGATGCCGCCCTGCTCTTCCACAAAATTGCTTGGCTGATTGGTATTGCCCGCCTCCTGGCTCCTACCGCCGCGTTTCGCAGCCCGTATGAGCGCCAGGATCTCGTCCCGCTTCGCCGCGATCTCGTCTTGGCGGGTGCGCCGATCCGGTTCGGTATCCGGCTTGAACGCCTCCCAAATGGTCGCGGCTTTGGGATCATCGGTGGGCCATCCATCCATCACCCGCTTGCCAGAGCGGCGATCAACGCGGACCATTCGGATACCTTCAGGAGCGACAGCAGGTGTATCGGACCAGCGATCGCGCGATTTCTTGATCATGTCCTTGATGATCGGGGCCACAATTGTGCCGCCAAAGGCATAACCGCCCATATTGCGCGGGGTATCAAAGCCAACGTAGGCGCCAGCGATTAGCCGCTGTGTGCCGCCGACAAACCAGACATCCTTCGGACCCGTCGTGGTGCCGGTCTTACCAAACAGTGGCAGGCCCAGATCGTTAAGCACGGTGGCGGTGCCGCGTGTTACCACGCCTTCAAGCATGAACATGGTCTGATACGCGGTGCGCGCATCCATTGCCTGACGCCCCTTTAGCCCGAATCGCGGCATCGCGCTGCCATCATATTCAGCCATATTGCAGCCATTGCAGGCGCGATCATCCGCGCGCCAGATCACCTTGCCGCGGCGGTCCTGCACATAATCGATCACAGTGGGTGTGTTGAACCGGCCGTGATTGGCCAGCGCGGCATAGGCCGCCACCATCTTTGATACAGTCGTTTCTTCGGAACCCAGAGCCGTCGCTGCATAGGGGTCCGGATCTTCGCTGATATTCAGCTTTTCGATCGTATCGACGACATTTTCCATGCCAGCCTGCATGCCAATCTGCACAGTCATGATGTTCTGCGACTGCTCGAGCCCGTAACGCATCGGGAACTGGCCCGCGCGTCCGCCGCGAATGCATTTTTCACCGAGGCGCGCGCCCTGATAGTAGCAATACCGCGTGTTATCGATCTCGGTCGATGGCGTCATGCCATTATCGAGACCGGTGGCGTAAACGAACGGCTTGATCGTCGATCCGGGCTGACGCATGGCCTGCGTTGCGCGGTTGAAGTCCGAAATGCGGTGATCAAACCCGCCCTGCATCGCCAGCACACGGCCATATTGCGCATCCTGAACAACCATGCCGCCTTGTGCTTCGGGAATGGTCCTGACCCGGAAGCCATTGCCCTGCGGCGAAACCGCTATCACATCGCCGGCTTTCAGGGCATTGGGTAAATTGGTCAGAGGGGCCTCGTCACCATTCGAAAAGCCGATTGCCGCGCTTGATCCGCTGCGCTGCGTCACAACGCCAACGCGCCAATCATCGTAATTGATCGAGAGATAAGAGCTTGCCAGCTGGCTCGCCCAATTTCCCTCGCTCACATCTATTGTCGCAATCGGACCGTTCCATCCGCGGCGGCCGTGATAGCGGAGCAATCCGGTCCGCAGTGCATCGCGCGTCGCATCCTGAAGCTCCGGATCGAGTGAAGTGCGGACCCACAGCCCGCCAGCATAGACGGAATTCTCTCCGTCGTCCGCCGCTTCGCCGAATTCGGAGATCAGTTGGCGTCTGACTTCCTCAAGAAAATAGCCCGCATCGACCGAACGCTGGCTACGCTGCGTTACCAGTCCTAGCGGCTGTGCAGCAGCAGCGCCGCGCTCGGCAGCGGTGATATATCCGTTCTCTTCCATCTGGTTGAGCACGAAATCACGGCGAGCCAACGCAGACTCTTCCTGTCCGCGCCTGCCATAGCGCTCCGGCGCCTTGGGCAGAATTGCGAGGAACGCCATTTCGTGCAGCTCCAGATCGCCCACATCCTTATCAAAATAGGCGCGTGATGCAGCCTGCACCCCAAAAGAACGCCGGCCAAGAGGAATTTCATTCAAATAGAGTTCGAGAATTTCCTGCTTGGAAAGAACATCTTCAATCCGGCTCGCAAGGATCATCTCCTTCAATTTGCGCGAGACGGAATATTCATCGCCAAGCAAAAGAATTTTCGCAAGCTGCTGGGTGATCGTCGATCCACCCACGGCGCGGCCTGTGCGGGCGGGATTGAGATAATCGAACACCGCGTTTGCCGTGCCCGTGAAATCAACGCCGCCGTGGCTGAAGAATGTCTTGTCCTCGGCTGATAGATACGCGCCGACCAATCGTTCGGGATAGTCAGCGTATTGTAACTGCACGCGCCGCTCACGCGCGTAGGAGTGCACGATCTCACCATCAATCCCGCGAACGACCGTGGGCAGCGGTGTTTCGTATTCGACCAGGCTGCCTGCATCCGGAAGATCGCTCGCAAGCCAGATATACGCCGCCACCCAGATGAAAACGCCGGCAGCAACCGCCGCTGCGAAAAGCTTGAACAGCAGGCTCTCTTTCCACTTGCCGGAAAACCACGCTATCGCTCCGCCGATGTCGCGGCGTGCGCGATAGCGGAAATAGTCAAACGTGGTCTGAGAGGCTGCGGAGTCTGTCATTTCGCTGGTGCGGTTAGCATGGGTTGGCTGGGACTTGCCAGCAGATTTAGCGCCTTATCCGGACCAATCACTGACTGCGCAATGAACCGGCGTCAGGTCTCCAGACGCCGCGCGAAATAGACCCGGATCGCCTGGGCCAATGCATCGGCATAGGCTTGCTGCCCGGCCTCAGTTGTCAATCGCAGGCGGTCATCATCATTCGTGACAAACCCGCTTTCGAAAAGAACGGATGGTACATCGGGCGCGCGCAGCACCGCAAGGGCTGCGGACCGGCGCGCAGAAGGGTGAAACACGATCCGCCCCTCCCCTTCGCGGGTTATCAGGGCTGCAAGCTCTGCCGCGTCCTCCTGTGTACGCGCCTGGGAAAGCTCTACAAGAATAGCGCTCACCTCTTCGCTCTGCCCCTCAATCTGCAACCCGTTGACGCGGTCAGCGTTGTTCTCTCGTGCTGCAAAACGGGCCGCCGCCTCGCTCGATGCATCGTTCGACAAGGTATAGATGCTTGCACCGGAAACCTCGCTCAGATCACCCGCTGAATCCGCGTGGATCGATATGAACAGGTCAGCACCCAATTGCCGAGCAATCTCCGGGCGGTCTGAAAGCGGCACGATCCGATCATCATCACGCGTCATGGCGACCCGGAAACCGTCACCCTCAAGCAAATCATCACGCAGAGCGAGCGCTATTGCGAGAACAATATCCTTCTCAGCCACACCGCCGCTAACCGAGCCGGGATCGCGCCCTCCGTGACCGGCATCAATCACTACAAGCGGACGCTCGGCATTATCACCGATGACATCGGGCAATCGAAATTCGGGCCGCTCCTGATTGATAAAAAAGCTGAGGACATAATCGCGGCCCCATTGCGGTACAGGAATCTTAACGCCCAACGCGTAAGCACCGCTCAGAACAAGGGCGGGAACAGCTATAATCAGCAAAAGAAGCGTCCGGATGCTCATTGCAATAACTGCTTAGGATGCTGAACAGTTCTTGCGCAATAGAGTTGCAGCACGAAACCCACGGTGCTAGCAGCAAAACACTGAAACTCACCATGCCGCAGCGGACTTCGCTTTGGCTTGCAGAGTTTCTCCCGCAAAGGTTCCCGATGGCTGCAAGGCCTTGCTGGAGCCGGATAACAGGTTGATGCAGTGACGAGACGCCTCTCCTCGCCAAAGATTTCGCAGCGCGCTTTTGCCGCTGGCGAATGCGCGAGCCGCAGAGCGGACCCACTCCGCACGTTTCCCACAGCAGACACGAATGCCGCAGGCTCCTCGGTAACACGGCGAGATGCGATTACACTCAACACCGTGCCTCACTGGCACGGTTTCCCAACACAATTCGCGCCCCAGAACCGCCGGACTCGATCCGGGCGAGTGGGCGTTTGGAGAAAATTTAATGGCAACGCGCATGCTAATCGATGCGCGCCACTCGGAAGAAACCCGGGTGGCGGTACTCAAAGGCAACCGGATTGAGGAATTCGATTTTGAATCTGCCGAACACAAGCAGATCAAAGGCAATATCTATCTAGCGAAAGTTACACGGGTCGAACCGTCGCTTCAGGCGGCATTTGTCGACTTTGGCGGCAATCGCCATGGCTTCCTCGCCTTCAACGAAATCCATCCTGATTATTACCAGATCCCCTCCGAAGACCGGCAGGCGCTCCTGGACGAAGAGGCTGCGGCCGCTGAGGAAGAGGCTCGCCTCCGCGACGAGGAAGAAGAAGAGGGCATAACTCCAGGCGATGAATACGACGCCGAGGACGAAAGCGCCGAGGCGCTGGCGGAAGATCTTGCCGAAGACGGTCTTGAAGAAATCGATACGTCTGAAAAGGATAAAGTCGCGACCATCGAAGACGGAACTTCGGACGAATCCGATGACGACGAAGACGACGACGAGGACGAATCGTCCGAAGACGACAACGAAGAGAAACCGCGTCGGGGCCGGCGTGGTCGCGGTCGCCGCCGTCAGGGCAAGGGCAAAGGTCAAAAAGGCCGCAGCCGTGCCAAGCAGGTCGATGAAGTGCGCGCTCGCCGTCAGGCACTGCGTCGCCGCTACAAAATTCAGGATGTGATCCAGCGCCGTCAGGTCATGCTGGTGCAGGTTGTCAAGGAAGAGCGCGGCAATAAGGGTGCTGCTCTCACCACCTACCTGAGCCTCGCCGGTCGCTACACCGTGCTTATGCCGAACAGCAGTCATGGCGGGGGCATCAGCCGGAAAATCAACTCAAGCAGCGATCGCAAACGCCTAAAGCAGGTGGTGTCCGATCTCTCCCTGCCAAAGACCATGGGATTGATCGTGCGCACCGCCGGTCTTTCGCGCACAAAGACCGAGATCAAGCGGGACTTTGATTATCTCGCGCGCCTGTGGGATGAAATCCGCCAGACAACGCTTTCTTCGACTGCCCCATCACTGGTCCATTCGGACAGCGATCTGATCAAACGTGCGATCCGCGACATCTATAATCGCGAAATCGAAGAAGTCGTGGTCGAAGGTGAGGACGGCTACAAGGCCGCCAAAAGCTTCATGAAAATGCTGATGCCCAGCCATGCGCGCCGGGTAAAAGCCTATTCTGATCCCGTGCCGCTGTTCCAGCGTTATGGCGCAGAGGATCAATTGCGGGCGATGTATGATCCGATGGTGCAGCTGAAATCCGGCGGCTATCTGATCATCAATCCGACAGAGGCACTCGTTTCGATCGACATCAACTCGGGCCGGTCGACCAAAGAACACGGCATCGAGCAGACCGCCCTTCACACCAACCTGGAAGCGGCTCGTGAGATCGCCCGCCAGTTGCGCCTGCGCGACATGGCAGGCTTGGTCGTAATCGACTTTATCGACATGGAATACAATTCCAACGTCCGTAAAGTTGAAAAGGCCATGAAGGACGCGCTCAGAAACGACCGCGCGCGCATTCAGGTTGGGCGCATTTCGGGCTTTGGCCTGATGGAAATGAGCCGCCAGCGACTTCGCACCGGCGTGCTGGAGGCGACGACGCGCGAATGCCCTCACTGCGATGGCACTGGCCTGGTTCGCACTGCATCGTCAGCCGGCCTATCGGCGCTGCGCCTGATTGAGGACGAAGCGGCAAAGGGCAAAGGCACCGTTATCAAACTCGGCGCGAGTACCGAGGCGGCAATTTATCTCCTCAACGAAAAACGCGGCGAGCTGGTCGAAATCGAGCAGCGCTATGGCGTAACCGTCGAAGTCTGCCCCGAAGGTGAGGATGAAGGCGCGAAGATGGCAGTCACCAGCGCTGGCCCGCGCCCCGCCGCAGCGCCCAAATTCGAACCGATCGTTGATGACGATGATGATGAGGACGACATCCCCGAGGAAGATTTCTCGGAGGACGAGGATGATCAGCCAAAAAAGAAGCGCAGGCGCAGGCGCCGTGGTGGTCGCGGTCGCGGCAAGCAGCGCAATGAGGACGGCAGCGAGAATTCGGAGGACGATTCCGACGATAGCAGCTCGGATCGCGATGATTCATCGGACGACGATGGCGAAAACGCAGACAAGCCGAAAAAGCGCCGCCGCCGTGGTGGCCGCGGTCGCCGCAAGAAGACTGACGAAGGCGTAACTGCCGAAGACGCGGAAAACCTCGAAGGCATTTCGGAACAGGTCAAGGAAGACATGACCGTTGTGGCCGGACCAGACGACGCGCCTGAAACCGCTGGTGCGATGGTTGCAGAGGCCGATGCTCAGGAAGAAAAGCCCAAGCGCAGACGTGCCCCGCGCAAGAAAAAGGTTGAAGAACCGGCGACTGAGGCCGAACCGGCTGAAACTGCTGAGGCAGCACCTGCGGAGGAAAAGCCGAAGCGCAAGCGTGCGCCGCGCAAGAAAAAGGCTGACGAGACTGCTTCGGAGCCTGCTACAGAAGCGGTTGAGGAAGAGGCTCCGGCCAAGCCAAAGCCCCGCTCTCGTGCGAAGAAAAAGGCGGAGCCGGAAACACCTTCAGCCACGCAAGAGGCCGATGCGGCAGACGCCAATGCCGGTGCAGATAAAGGCGCTGGCAGCTCTGGCGGGAAGAAGCGCGGCTGGTGGCAGCGCACTTTCGGCGAGTGAATGATTGCATGGCCGGGATGCAGCGCGCTGCAACCCGGCCTGCAAACCTCCGTCACATCCCCGGCTTGCGGGCAATGCCCCATTCGTTCCAACCGGCAACCCTGGGCGCTTTGGGCAGGTAGCCCTGCCCCATAGGTTCCACCTCAAACCCTGCACCGCGAAATGCAGATCCGATCGGACGCGTCAGGTGGCATCCACCCGCCATCGGCTTCCAGATCGGCTCGATACGATCCTGCCATTTGGCAATGTTGGCATCGGGCGCACGCCCATGCTCCAGAAACAGAGCCTGTCCACCCGGCTTAAGAATGCGGCGCATCTCGCTCAAAACCCTTTTTGGATCTTCAACCGAGCACAGGGTAAAGGTGCAGACGACCGTATCAAACTGACGGCCCGGAAACGGAATGCTTTCCCCAACGCCCTGACGGATATCGGCAGGCCAGCCCTTCGCATTCGCGGCTGCACGGGCGCTGTCGAGCAGCCCTGCATGAGGATCGATACCGGCGTACGACGTGATCCCACCGGCATTATAGAACTGCTGATTGATGCCGCCCCCGCAGCCAAGTTCGAACACGTCACCTGTGGCAAGGGGAATAAGAGCGGCGCGCCGTTTCAGCACTTGCCCCTGGCTGCATGCGCAGGTCACCAGGCGCGGCATGATTTGCGCATCGTACCAAGTTTTCAGGCCCACTTTCGCGCTCCCTCTCCCGAACGGTAAGTCTACGCGAAAACGTCTTCCTGCCAAGTGCCTATGTTCGGCCCAGAAATTCGGCGACCTGTGAAAGCTCGCGGTGCATCATTGCGCGCGCCTGATTGCGCGGCATTTGCACAAATCGCCAGATCATCGGCATGCTCAGGCCTATTCGCATCGTCGCCCCCCAACCTGATGGAATACGGACACATTTGGCCGGTTGCCCTAACCGGATGCCGCGTTCCGTTGCGAGGCGTCTGTGCACCCGTTTGGCATCATCGAAGGTTGCCAGCCCGCCGAGCGAACTCAGATCAAGCGTCGCAAGCGTGCGCATTTCGAGCGGTCGTGTGGCCAGCGCGCATTCTCCGCCCTCGGCATGGGGCAAGACCCGCCCTATCGCGAGCGGGCGGATGATTGCCTCGTCCAGCACCGCGTCGAAATCATCGA
>CALLQC010000037.1 GCA_938015255.1 uncultured Erythrobacter sp. | reverse complement strand
TCGCGAACCATGATTTGCATAAACGACTACTACCTCATTCTATTTCAAAAGCGCTGCGGCCCGCTAAACCGAATCGCGGGACAAAGCGCGTGAATTTGACGCTAAAAACGGCGCGATTCCCATAGGGACGCGCTCCAATGAAGCTGCGCATAGCGGCGCGCGGGCGAAATGGCAAGGGATTCGGACGGTTTTGCGGGACGACCTGCATGGCATCCACGCTATGCAGAACGCGGCTTCACCGCTAAAGGCGCATCCATGTCTGCAGACGCGCCCTCATCCATCGGCCCTGTCATCGCAACGCTCAACGTCGCCATTGGCGGCGCGATTGGCGCTGCGTGCCGGTATCAGCTGGGCCGCGCCATCACCCATGTCACCGGCGCTGGGGCAAATTTCCCCTGGGCGACACTCGCCGCGAATGTGCTCGGCTGCCTTGCGATGGGCGCACTGTTCGGATGGCTTGCCAGGGATGGCGGAGCGGGCGAGACGTTGCGCTTGCTTCTGGGCGTGGGCCTGCTTGGCGGGTTTACGACATTCAGCGCGTTCAGCCTTGAAATGCTGCAACTGATCCAGCGCGGATCGGCAGGCCTTGCCATCACCTATGCCGGGATCTCCGTGATTGCCGGCCTCGCGGCGCTTTACGCCGGATTGCTTATTATGCGGGGAGCGGCATGAAACCCGCAGATACAGTTCGCCAGTTCACCGTTACCCAGGATGATGACGGCATCCGTCTGGACCGCTGGTTCAAGCGGAACCTGCCGCAAATCGGCTTCGCAACCGTCTCCAAATGGGCGCGCACCGGGCAGATCCGCGTCGATGGCGGGCGGGTAAAGCCGGAGGACAGGCTGGAAGCGGGTCAGACCCTGCGGGTGCCGCCGGGCGGCGAGGCAAAACACAAGAAGGCCCCGCGCCCCAAGCGCGAGCTGAGCGAGAGCGAAATCGCCGAAGCGCACGCCATGGTGATCCGCGAAACACCGTCTGCCATCGTGCTCAACAAGCCGCCGGGCCTCGCGACACAGGGCGGCAGCAAAACAACCAAGCATGTTGACGGACTGCTCGATGCCTTTGTCGAAGATGAAGAGACCCCTCGCCCGCGTCTTGTACACCGGCTCGACAAGGATACATCCGGTGTTCTGCTGATCGCCCGCACGCCGGGCAGCGCAGCCACATATTCAAAACGGTTTTCGGGCCGCAGCGCGCGCAAGGTTTACTGGGCCCTGGTCGTCGGCGTTCCCGAAATCCGCGAAGGCACAATCGACGCGCCTCTCGCCAAACAGCCGGGCACCGGCGGCGAGAAAATGCATGTCGATGAGGAAAACGGCGCGATGGCCAAAACCCGTTACCGCGTGGTGGAACGGGCAGGTATGCGCGCAGCGTGGGTCGAACTGGAACCGTTGACGGGCCGTACCCACCAGCTGCGCGTCCATATGGCTGCAATCGGCAACCCGATTGTGGGCGATGGCAAATATGGCGGTCAGGATGCGTTTCTGACCGGCGCGATCAGCCGCAAGATGCATTTGCACGCACGGCGCCTGATCATCGGAACACCTGAAAGCAAAGGCACTGGCGGCAAGCTGGATGTCACCGCCGATCTGCCAGAGCATTTCGCTGCGTCGATGGAAGCCCTCGGCTTCGATCCTGCGCTCAGCGATGCATCGCCTGTGCGCGACGAAGCCCCCGAACGCACGCCTGCGGAGAAAAAACAGGCCGCGCGCCGCCACGCCAAGCAATATCGCAAGGATCGCCGGGGCGAGCGCAAATCGCGCACCACCTCCGCCCTGACCGCCAAGAAAAAGGCGAAGACCGCTTCCAAAGGAAAAGGCAAGGGCAAGCCCCGTCCGGATCGGCGCAAGAAGTGAGCGTGCGCCTCGCCGTCTTTGATTGCGACGGAACCCTCGTCGATGGTCAGGCGGACATCTGCCACACGATGGTTCATGCGTTTGAAAAAGCGGGCCTGTCCCCGCCCGATGCCAATGCCGTGCGCCGGATTGTTGGGCTGAGCCTGCCGGTCGCAATCCGCCATCTTGCGCCAGGTCTGGATGATGAACAGCAGCGGCAGGTGGTCGAGCATTACAAGGCAGGCTATTTTGCGCGCCGTCAGGAAGGGCTGCTGCACGAACCGCTTTATGACGGCATTGCCGAGCTGCTGCACGCTTTGCGGGATGCCGGCTGGAGCCTTGCGGTGGCGACCGGAAAATCGGATCGCGGGCTGCAATCGGTGCTCGCCGCGCATGATCTAACCGACCTTTTCATCTCTTTGCAGACCGCAGATCGCCATCCGTCGAAACCGCATCCCGCTATGCTGGAGGCAGCCTTGTTTGAAGCAGGGGCGATGCCATCTCAGGCGGTGATGATCGGCGATACCAGTTTCGATATGCAGATGGCGCGCGCGGCGCGCGTGCACGCTCTGGGCGTGGCGTGGGGCTATCACCCGCCTGAAGAACTCACCGCGACCGGAGCGCACGAGGTTGTCGATCAGGTCGCCCAGCTTGGGGCGGCGCTGGAGCGCGCGCTGTGAGCGAGGATATCGATGCGGCCGAAACGCTCGCCGCCAAACGCTATTTCCTGCTCAACGCGGTGCGGATCGGATCACTGGGCGCTGTGATCCTGGGCATCGCTGCTGCGCGCAATATTGTCGATCTGCCGTACTGGCTCGGCGTTATTCTCGCCTTTGCGGGCCTTGTTACCTTTTATTTTGGACCGCGCTTCCTCGCCCGCCGATGGAAACGCGGGGCCCAAGAGGCGCAGCCATGAAGCGGTTTTACAAGGCGGTCAGTGTCCATCAGGTCGCGGGCGGATGGCAGGTCACGCTTGATGGCAGGCCGGTGAAGACGGTCAAGGGTGCGCAGCAGATCGTGCCGACCGAAACGCTGGCGCGGATGCTCGCCGCCGAATGGGATAGCCAGGGCGAGAAAATCGATCCGGCGAGCTTCGTGTTCCGCGATATGGCGGATTATGCGATTGATATCGTCGCACCCGACCGCGCGGCGGCAGCGGACAATCTGGTCGCCTATGGCGATACCGATACGCTGCTGTACCGCGCCGATCCCGACGAACCGCTATATGCGCGCCAGCAGGAGGTATGGGAGCCGATTGTTGCGGCATTCGAAGCGCGCGAAGAGGTGCAGCTGACGCGTGTCAGCGGGATCATGCACAAACCTCAGGCACCGCAGGCCATCGCCCGGCTGAAAGACCGCTTCGGCGCAATGGACGGTTTCGCTCTCGCAGCAAACGAGGCGATGACATCGCTTGCCGCCTCTCTCATCACCGCGCTCACCGCAGCGGGGACCGATAGCGAGCAGAACGTTCACGCCTTGTGGGCTGCGGCAAGCCTGGAGGAGGAATGGCAGGCCGATCTGTGGGGTCGCGACGAAGAAGCGGAAGAACGCCGCGCCAAACGCGCAGGCGATTTTCTCAATGCCTGGAAATTCGTGCAGTCTGCAAAAAGCTGACGAGCGGCGCGTTCAGGCGCCCGTCACCCAATTCGCCACCTCGGCAGCGACAGTGTTCGCCGCGCGGTTCAGCGCCGGACCAACCGAACCGGGTTCTGCCAAAACACCGCTTTCGCGCGCTTCGAACCGGCGTGAAGACACCGTGCCATCCTCTGCCGTCTTTACCGCGTCATAGCGGACGATGACTGACGAGCTTTGTGCGTCATAGCCCATATCAAGCAGCGTTCCGCGCAAGGTTTGCGCGGCCAGCAGGGGCGCGTCATCGGTGTCCATAACCAGACGCTGACCGCTCGCGCGCAATGTCTCGCCCAGCATCCGGCGGAACAGGCGGGCCGGTTTATCGACCCAGAAGGCATCCTTTAGATAGGCGATCTCGGTCGATGAAACCGCCACGGGAATCCGCGTGACATCGAGCTTTGCGGGAACCTCAATCGGCAGAACCGCCACCGCACCTGCCAGATTGTTCGTGCGCGCCGATGCGCTTGTCCCTGCGCTGGCGCTGCTCGATGCGCTCAGCGTCAGCAGGCTTTCGGGCGGTTCCGCACCAAGGCTCACGCAGCCGGATAGAGCAGCGCATGCGCACGCCATGGCAATGGCGCGGGCGGGTTTGCCAAACATGTTTGTCATCGTGATGCCCCTCATGGCTCATAGTCCGGCAAGGATTGTCCTTGCAGCAGCGCCCCTGCGCCCTGCGTATCCAGCTTTTCGGTGATCGCCCGCAATGAACGGCTGGTGGTGCGCAAATCCTGCAAGGTCGCCTCTGCCGCAGGCAAAGTGCTCTCGCGCAGCTGCCGGGCGGCGGGCCGGGTATCTTCCAGCGTCGCCGCCAGCGAAGCGGCTGCCTTGTTCGCTGAATTGAGCGTTCCGCGCAGTTCAGCGGCCAGAGCAGGCCCTTCCTCATTGAGCAATTTGTCGGTCGTTGCGGTTGCCTTTTCAAACGCGTCGAGCGCCTCGCCCGCCTCTTTCAGTGCCACTTCGAGCTCCGAAAATGTGCCTTCCAGCCTCGGTGCAGCCTCCGCCAGTTCCGCTGTGAGGCGGTTTGAATTGCGCAGAATACCCGTGAGCTGCTCCTGGTTTTCAGGGCCGAGCAGAATGTTGAGGTTTTCTGTCAGCGTCGCCAGCCGCTCCAGCAGCAAGGGCGCGTTGTTTAGCAGCGCATTGATGCCGCCATCCTTGGGCGGGATCACCGGGCGACCTTCGGGGCAGGCCGTGGTTTCGCATGTGATCGGCGGCGCGTCTTTCCGCGCGCCGTCGAGCAGAATGGTTGAAACTCCGGTAAAGCTCGCCTGGATGGTCGCGGTGGTGCCAACCAGAATGGGCACCTCTTCCTTTACCTTGACCCTTACCCGGACGAATTCAGGGTCTTCATCGGACAGCGCAATCTGTGTCACCTGGCCAACAGGCACGCCAGCATAGGCCACCTGGCTGCCATTCGCGAGGCCGGACACTGATTGCGCGTAGAAAATATCGTATTCGTTTTGCGCGCCCTGCCCCAGCCGCGCGATCCACACGATGAAAGCGGCGAGCGCAACCAGCAGCGCCAGCGTGACCGCTCCTACCCACAGATGATTTGCCCGTGTTTCCATTGGGTTCTCCTATGGCCGCACTGGGGCCGCATTGTCCAATGACTTATCCATTGGCGCGCTTGTGACTGCCGAGCGCCGCGCGCCCGCGCGGGCCGTTGAAATATTCATCGATCCAGGGGTGTTTGGTTTCGACCAGCTCATCAATCGTGCCGACCGCGATCACCCGCTTGTCCGCAAGGACCGCAACCCGGTCGCAGATTTCGTAAAGGGTATCGAGATCGTGAGTGATGAGGAACACGGTCAGCCCCAGCGTCTGCTGCAACTCCTTGGTCAACCGGTCGAATTTCGCCGCGCCAATCGGATCAAGTCCGGCGGTCGGTTCGTCAAGGAACAGCAATTTCGGGTCCAGCGCGAGCGCCCGGGCAAGGCCGGCACGCTTTTTCATCCCGCCTGAAAGCTCCGATGGATATTTCGAAATCGCGTCTTCCGGGAGGCCGGACAGCAGCACTTTGTAGCGCGCGATATCGCGGCGCAGCTCAGGTTCGATCTCGGGATAGAACTGTTTCAGCGGAACCTCGACATTCTCGCCCACGGTGAGCGTTGAAAACAGCGCTCCGCCCTGAAACAGCACACCCCACTGGCAGCGCACGCCGATATTCTCGTCAGGATCGGCGCGGGTGATGTTCTTGCCCAGCACCGTCACGCTGCCCGCAGTGGGCGGCTGGAGCCCGATGATCGATCGCATCAGCACCGATTTGCCGGTGCCCGATCCGCCGACCACGCCGATGATCTCGCCCGGCTGAACGGTCAGGTCCAGCCCTTCGTGCACGACGAAATCGCCGAACTGGTTCTTCAACCCTTCGACCACGATGGGCGGTTCGCCCGGCGGCTGTCTTACCCGATCAAGCATGGCCTATCCCCAACCCACTTCGCTGAAGAACACCGCGAAGAACGCATCAAGCACAATCACGGCAAAGATTGCCGATACCACCGCCATGGTCGTGCGCCGGCCGACTTCCTCGGAATTACCCTTCACCTGCATCCCGTGATAGCAGCCCGCAAGCGCAACGATCAGGCCGAATACCGGCGCCTTGATCATGCCGACCCACAGGTCGTAGCTGGGCACGACCTCCTGTATCCGCTCAAGGAAGGTGAAGAACGGTATACCCAGCGCCACCTGCCCCACCACAGCGCCGCCGACGATTGCAACGATAGAGGCGTAAAAGCCCAGCAGCACCATCATGAATGTGCAGGCAAGGATGCGAGGGATCACCAGCACCTCAATCGGCGAAATGCCGATTGTCCGCATCGCGTCGACTTCCTCTGTCAGCTTCATCGTCCCGATTTGCGCGGCAAAGGCGCTGCCAGAGCGGCCCGCGACCATTATCGCCGTCATCAGAACGCCCAGTTCGCGCAAGGTTATCCGGCCCACGAGATTCACCGTCAGCGCCTCTGCGCCGAACTGTTCCAGCTGCACCGCGCCCTGCTGCGCGATTACCACGCCGATCAGAAAGCTCATCAATCCGATGATGGGCAGTGCCGATACTCCCACCAGCTCCATTTGCCGCACCAGTGCTTTCATCGGAAAGGTCGATGGGTGGCGGATCAGCGCTCCAAAGCCGAGCAGGATCTGCCCGAAAAATCCGACCACGCCGAAAATACCCGATTTGGCAGCGAACACCTTTTCGGCCAGTGCATAGGGGACCCGTTCCCATACGGGTACGCGCGCGGGCGTCATTTCTGCGCCAGCTGCCGTCCGGTCAATTGCATCGAGGATACGCTGCACAGAGGGGTTTGCACCGACAATATCTGCATTGTGCTCTGCGGCGAGCCGGCAGGTTATATAGGCGCCGACCGTGTCGATCTCTTCGATCTGCGACAGGTCGATTGCGCCGATCTGCTCGCGGATCGCGAACAGATCCTGATCGATCGGGCCGATTGTCGAGACAAGATAGGAACCGGAAAGGCTAAGGCGTGCTCCGCCCTCTCCATCTTCCTCAAGCGCAAAATCAGCGGTCCCATCCATCGCTTTGATCTATGCGAGGATTTTGCCGTCATCACAAGTCGCGTGTTTGAGATGTTGCGCAGCACAATCGGTGCTGGCATGGCGTGGCCACCATGAGCGAAACTCTAGACACAACATTCAGCCCCGCCGAGATTGAGGCACGATGGTACAAACATTGGGAGGAAACAGGCAGTTTCCGGCCCGAAAGGCCCGGTGCGGAAGCCTTTACCATTGTGAATCCGCCGCCCAATGTGACGGGATCGCTCCATATCGGCCACGCGCTTGACAACACGCTGCAGGACATCGTGATCCGCTATGAGCGGATGCGCGGCAAGGACGCGCTGTGGGTCGTGGGCACCGATCATGCCGGGATCGCGACGCAAATGGTGGTCGAGCGCCAGATGGAAGAGCGCCAGGACAAACGCACCAATTATTCGCGCGAGGAATTCGTCGATAAGGTCTGGGAGTGGAAGCGTGAAAGCGGCGGGACCATCACCAACCAGCTGCGGCGGCTGGGCTGTTCGATGGACTGGTCGCGCGAACAGTTCACGATGGATCCGCATTTCACGAAAGCGGTGCTCAAGACCTTTGTCGATCTCTACAATGACGGCCTCATCTACCGCGATAAGCGGCTGGTAAACTGGGACCCCAAGCTGAAAACCGCGATTTCGGATCTCGAGGTCGAACAGCAGACGATTGCAGGCCACTTCTGGCACCTCAAATATCCGCTCGCCGATGGCGTGACGCTCGATGATGGGCGTGATTACATCGAAGTTGCGACCACACGGCCTGAAACCATGCTCGCCGATATGGCGGTCGCGGTTCATCCCGATGACGAGCGCTATGCGAGCGTCGTTGGCAAGCATGTCGTGCTGCCGATCACCGGTCGCCGCGTGCCTATCGTCGCTGACGAACACGCCGATCCCGAACTGGGCTCGGGCGCGGTGAAGGTGACGCCGGGGCACGACTTCAACGATTTTGAGGTTGGCAAGCGCGCAGGCATCGCTGCGGGCGACATGCTCAACATGCTCGATGCCGATGCCAATGTCTGCCAGACGGCGGACGGCCTTGTGCCGGACGAATATATCGGCCTCCACCGCTTCAAGAAGGACGGGAAGGATGGCGCGCGCGAAGTAGTTGTGCAGCGCCTCAAGGAACAGGAATACCTAATCCCGCACATCGCCAGGACCAAGAAGGGCGAAGAGGTCGAACATGACGCCGAACCCCGTCAGATCGCGACGCCCTTCGGCGACCGCGGCGGCGTGGTAATCGAGCCGTGGCTGACCGATCAGTGGTATGTTGATGCTGAAAAGCTCGCACAAAAGCCGATCAAGGACGTGCGCAACGGTACGATCGAGATCGTCCCCAAGAGCTGGGAAAAGACCTTCTTCAACTGGATGGAGAATATCCAGCCGTGGTGTGTTTCGCGGCAATTGTGGTGGGGGCACCGGATTCCGGCGTGGTTCGATGCGGACGGCAATGTTTACGTCGCGGAGAGCGAAGAAGCGGCGCAGGCACAGGCTGGTTCGGGCGTCGAGTTGACGCGCGACCCCGACGTTCTCGACACGTGGTTCTCCTCGGCGCTGTGGCCGTTCGCCACGCTCGGCTGGCCGGAGCAAACCGACCTGCTCGACAAGCACTTCCCGAACAACCTTCTCATCTCCGGCTTCGACATCCTGTTCTTCTGGGATGCGCGGATGATGATGATGGGGCAGTACAATATGGGCGAGGCCCCGTGGCCGAAACTCTATTTGCACGGCCTTGTGCGCGCGGCGGACGGCTCCAAAATGTCGAAGTCGAAAGGCAATGTCGTCGATCCGCTCGGCCTGATTGACCAATACGGCGCGGACGCGCTCAGGTTCTTCATGGCGGCGATGGAAAGCCAGGGCCGCGACATCAAGATGGATGAAAAGCGGGTCGAGGGATACCGCAACTTCGCGACCAAGCTGTGGAACGCGACGCGTTACTGCCAGTCCAACGGCATTGGTGCATCCACCACGGTGAAAGCGCCCAAGGCGCGCATGGCGGTAAACCAGTGGATCATCGCCGAGGTGCAGCAGACGCTTGATACGCTGGACAAGGCGATGGCGGAGCTGCGCTTCGATGCGGCAGCCAACACCATCTACCAGTTCACCTGGAGCCGGTTTTGCGACTGGTATCTTGAGCTGATCAAGCCGGTGCTTGTCAAAGACGATGTCCAGCCGCCCGCTTCAGACGCCGCAATTGCCGAAACGCGCGAAGTGGCCGGATGGGCGCTGGACCAGATCCTTGTCATGCTTCACCCCTTCATGCCCTTCATCACCGAAGAGCTTTGGCATGCACAGGGCGCATTGAACGGCATGGATCGCAGCAAGTATCCGCTGATCACCGCCAAATGGCCCGATCCGCGTGCAGAGGTTTCCAAGGACGCGACCGATGCGATTGACTGGACGATTGAATTTGTCGCCAATGCGCGCACCGCCCGCAATGAAATTGGCATCCCGCCCGGTACCAAGTTGAAAGCGGTTATTCCGAACCCGTCTGACCTCGCGCGCAAGGTTTTGGGCGGCAACGGCGCCGCCGCCATGGAGCGGCTATCGCGTGTCGGACCGTTCATTATGACGGGACAGATCGGCGATCACAACGTGCCCGGTCCGGTGCCGAAACCGGCCATGGAAATTGCCGTTGGCGATGATGTAATCCTGGTCGATCTGGCCGGTGTCATCGATATTGACGCGGAAAAGGCCCGTCTTGAAAAGGCTCTCGAAGCCTCGCAGAAGGAAGTGAAGTCGCTCGAAGGCAGGCTTTCCAACGCTAACTTCGTCGAGCGCGCCAAGCCTGAAGCCGTCGAGAAAGCCAAAGCCGATTTCGCGCACCATTCGGCAGAGGTGGAGCGGCTGCAAGGGGCACTGGCGCGGCTGGGATAGTTTCCTACGGGCCGCAAACGTGGCAAACAGATCGGATGCTTTCGATGAAAATCCACCGCGCCGCGACTGATCGCTTCAGTCGATTGAAAGGTGCATTTGTGATCGGGGCAATTTCTTCCGCAGGACCGTGTTCCATGTGTTCCAACCGTGCCTTACGAGCGACGAACCGAGTGCGCGCGCGTGGCTGACCTGATCCTTGCAACCGACGACACCGGCGCCCCGGAGATCTTCGCCTCCTTGCAGGGCGAAGGGCCGAGCGCAGGCATGCCGGTCGCCTTCATCCGCCTGTCGCGCTGCAACCTTGCCTGCACGTGGTGCGACACGGCTTACACCTGGCACTTCGAGGGCGATGATCGCGAGCATCGGGGCGGCGTGACGTATGACCGAAAGGTCAATCAGGTTGCGCTATCGCCAGAGAAAGCCGCCGCCAAAATCGCAGCTCTGGGGCAAAAACGCCTGGTTATCACCGGCGGTGAACCGCTGATGCAATGCGGGCCGCTTGCTGACATGCTGGCGATCCTGCCCGATATCGAGGTGGAGATCGAAACCAACGGCACGACGAAAGCGAGCGCGCATGTCGATATCCGCGTCGATCAGTACAATGTGAGCCCCAAACTCGCCCATTCGGGCAATCCGGCGGAGCTTGCGCTGATCGAGGAGCGGCTTGACTGGTATGCGGGCGATCCGCGCGCCTACTTCAAGTTCGTGATCGCCTCGCCTGAGGATGTGGACGAAGTGCTGGCGCTAGAGCGTAAACACGGCTTCAGGAAGGAACAGGTGTTCCTGATGCCTGAAGGCACGGATAGCGAGACCCTGCGAACCCGCGAGACATGGCTCGCGCCGCTATGCCTGAAACACGGCTTTCGAATGAGCGACCGGATGCACATCCACCTCTACGGGGATACGCGTGGTACTTAGCCCTGCGAACGCCAGCGCAGCACGGTGCGCTCGACGAGTTCCTCCTCGCCGCCGCCCTGGCTCCACAGCTCGACGAAGCTGGGGTCTTCGGACGCCGGCCGCTTGTGCTCTTCGAGGTTGTCGAAGCTCACACGGATCGGGATGGCAACACCCTCGCCGCAGACGATGCATTCGCGGTTGCGCAGCGCCGGGATCGAATCGAGGAACCCGCGCGAACCTTCTGGCATGGCCGAGCGGACAAACGCCTGGTCGCGGTCGTTATTGAGGCGCATTGAGATGATCGTGCCGCACTGTGACAGCACGCCTTCGGCAAGGTCGGACGGGCGCTGTGTGATGAGGCCAAGGCTAATGCCGTATTTACGGCCTTCCTTGGCAATCCGGCTGAGGATGCGGCCAACGGACGAACCATCGGCCTGCTTCTCGTTTGGCACATAGCGGTGGGCTTCCTCGCAGACGAGCAAGATCGGTCGGGTCTTCTCCTCGCGCCCCCAGATCGCGAAGTCGAAGACGAGGCGCGACAGCACGGCCACCACGGTCGAGGTGATGTCTGACGGCACGCCGGACACGTCGATGATCGAGATCGGCTTGCCCTCTCCAGGCATGCGGAACACCTTGGAGATGAAGTCCGCCATGGTATCGCCAACAAGCATGCCGGAGAACATGAACTGGTACCGTGGATCGCTCTTGAGCTCTTCGAGCTTGCCCTTGATCCGCATGTAGGGCGCGGAAGACGTGGCCTTGTCGAGCTTGCCCATCTCATCCTGGATGATGTTGGAGAGGTCGGAAAGGAGATAGGGGATTGGGGAATCCACGGTAATCTTGCCCATCGTTTCAGCGAGGCGGTTCTTGGACCGCGCGCCGAGAAGACACTTGGCAAGGATGTCCATGTCGACTTGGCGTTCGTTGCCGTCGCTGGTCAGAAGGACTTCGCAATGCTCTTCGAAGTTCATCAGCCAATAGGGCATTTGAAGGTTCGAAACGTCGAGGATGCGGCCTGTTTGCCTGAATGCGGCGGAATACTCACCGTGGGGGTCGATCATGACAATATGACCCTGCGGCGCAGCTTCACAGATCTTGTGCAGGATCAGCGCCGCGCTGGTGGACTTACCGGTACCGGTCGAACCAAGCAGCGCGAAGTGCTTGCCCAGCATTGCATCGATATAGAGGCCCGCGCGAATGTCTTTCGTAGGGAATACCCGGCCGATCGTAATGTTCGCCCGGCCATCGCTCGCATAGATCTGTTCGAGATCAGCGGTGCTGGCAGGATAGATCATGGCACCCGGGTTAGGATACCGCGTTACACCGCGGCGGAAGCCTGTGATCCGGCCGGTCAGTTTCTCTTCGACCCCTTCGCCGAGAAAGTCGATATGAGCGATAATGCCTGTGTCGTTGCGGCGATCCTTGCGCTGGTCGCGCACGCTTGCGAGCAACCAGCCTTCGCCAACCCGGATCTTGATCTGGCTACCGACCTGACCTGCCAACTGAATGGACGGGTCTTCATCATCCATACATTCATTGATGCGCTGAAGATCCAGCGCGATCTGCGAGCCCGCGCCCGAGATTTCGAGTACGATGCCGATCGGCATACCTGCATTATCGGCATTCGATGGAGCTGCCGCCGCACCAGCCTGCGCCGTGTTGTCGAAGTTTTGACTCGCCATATCGTTCATGTCAGGGTCCCTTGCCCATAGATGGAGCGCGGAGGGCGCACTTCGCCCGTCCTTGCCTGAGCGTTCGGGATTGCCAGAATTGGGTTAAAATCGTGTCAACGATAAGCGCCGCAAGTTGGCGCCTTCGTCGGTCAGAGCCGGCTGAAGAATCGGCCTGCGAACCAGCCCATCGAAAGCGAAAGCACAATCGCACCAAGGCCATAAAGCAAAGACCAGTTTTCAGCCGCCGAAACCACGCGGCCCTCCAGCCCGACTTTTGCAACCTCGATCTCGGCCGTGGCGCTCGCGAGAACTCGGCCATTTGCGATGGCAAACGTTTCAGCCGTGTAAGGCCCCGTGATCACATTCGAAGGAAGCCCGATGCGAGCCTGATACAGCACATTCTCGCTGATCCGCACACCCTGCGCGTCCTGCTTGTAGAGGCCAGCGCGCTCCCGCATCTCTACCAGTCCGGCCGCAAAGCGCGCCTGCTCTTCGGGTTCGATCTGACCGCTTGGGCTGAGCTGGATGAAATCAGTGCCAAGCTCGTATATGGCAGCCGTTCGTTCATCGACGATATCCTCAACCGGGCGCGATGAGGCAACGGCAAAGAAAGACGGGGCAGAGCGAAAATCACTTGATCCGGCATTCATCCAGATGCCAGCGATCCGGTCCTTTTCGCGCAGGCGGATAGGCTCGGTCGGACCTTTCAGGACAACAACGATATCGTATTCGGTATTTCCGCGCGACCCGGCAGGATCGATGACCGCCCCGTAAAGCAAGAGGTTTGCGCCCGTGAAGCCTTGCCGCACCTCAATCCGAGATTGACTAACCTCGGGAACGAGGATCGGCTCGCGCTGTGCCGAAAGAGTGAACGCGGCCAGTCCAAGAAACAGCCATTTTACAGTGCCGCTCGTCACAGCGGGCTCACGGTGTAGATCTCATCGGGTTGAACACCCAACCCCCACAGCATGCGGATGGCAACCGCAATGACAATCGCCGCGAGCACAAGCCGCAGGATTTCGGGCCGCGCCTTCATGGCGATTTGGGTGCCAAACTGCGCACCCATCACCGAACCGAGCAGTAGAAGCCCGGCGAGGACAATGTCCACCGCCTTCGTGGTCAGGGCATGCGTCATGGTAGTCACCATGGTCACGAACAGTATCTGGAAAAGGGATGTGCCAACTACAACATTGCCGCTCATCCCAAGCAGATAGAGCATCGCCGGGACGAGCAGAAAACCGCCGCCAACGCCCATCAGCATGGTCAGCACGCCAACCAGCGTCCCCAAGATCAGCGGAGCAAGCGGCGAGATGTACAGGCCGGATCGGTAGAAACGCCAGCGAAAGGGAAGCCCGGCAACCAGCGGATGGTGACGGCGTTTGCGCGGCTTTGTAGCTGCGCCCGATTTACCGGGTCGCAGCGCGTCGATTGCCTCACGCATCATCAGGGATCCGATACCGCCAAGCAGCAGAACATAAAGGATGTTGATCACAACATCGATCTGCCCCAGCGCCTGTAGCAGGCGGAACAGGGCCGCTCCGAACAAGGCGCCGATTATCCCCCCGCCGACCATCACCAGGCCCATCCTGTAGTCGACGCCGCCGCGCTTTGAATGGGCAAACACTCCCGAAACACTGGCTCCTGTCACCTGGGTCGCGGCAGACGCTGCGGCAACCGTGGGCGGAATACCGTAGAAGATCAGCAGAGGTGTTGTCAGAAATCCGCCGCCCACGCCGAACAATCCTGAAAGGATGCCGGTCAGGCCGCCAAGCAGCACGATATACAGCCCGTTTACAGATAGATTCGCGATGGGCAGGTAAACGTCCATGCAAAGGGCGATACTCCACACGGCCGCCCGATGATAGCCACGCCTTGCGCGCGATCCCCGTCAATCAGCCGGGACCTTTGCAAATGCTATTGATAGGGTCAGAATCGCGTAGAAAGGGTTGCTGCAACTCCGGAATCGGGCGACGCATCTCCGCCCACCCGTTCGCGCCAATCAACCGAGACCCGCGCCGGAACCGATCCGATGCTCAGATCAAGCCGTACTGTCGGCCCAACGTCGACGCGTGAGGCGCCTTCCTGAGCTCCGCCCCATGCACCGCCGCCGACGCTCAATCGGCTGGTACTGCTTACCGGTCCTTCAAATTCGGTGATTGCACGGGTAACTGCGACTTGGCCGTCGACAAATGCTGTCGCTGCCGCTCCCCCCACATAACCGGCCCCGCCATACGCCTCCAGAGTGAAACCGGCTGGCAAATCCTGCGGTGCGATCTCCGTGACAGCAAAGGCCGCCGGCCTCACCTCTGTTCCAAACCGGTTTTCGGTAGCGCGCAGCTCTGCCGCGACCCGCACAGGAAACCGGCCGATGGGCCGCGCCGATACTCCCGCAGCCAGCTCCGTCTCTCCGCCCGATACGAGCGCGCGGTAACCGCGCAGGAACAGGCGAGGATCATGGGAGGAAGCAGGCGCAGCGCGATATTGGACATTCGCGCCGATCTGGCTTGCTCCGTAGACCGGCACACGGCCCTGCGATATCTGCCCCGCGTTCGATCCTTGCCGCACGAAGCCCCATGCGTCGATCGACCAGCGGTCCGGTTTCTGCTTCCCGAATGGCGGGCTTATCGGCGTGACGCCTGAAATCCGATTGGCCCGAGCCTGCGGCGTATCACTCGGCTGTTGCCCTGCCATGTGTAGAGAATTCGCACGCATCCAGAGCGTCTGATGGCCAAAGGTCGATCCGCCCCAACCATCATCCGCTACAAACCCGCCCGTGTGGCTCTCATCAAGCACCAGCAACCCTGCAGGAATAACCAAGCCAGTTTCACTGCCCGCAACCATCGCACCGACCACGGCGGCGTCATTGGACGCAAGCAAATGTGGAGAGACCCCGCGTTGCTCGGAGAAAAGATGGCCGCGTTCGATAAGGTTGCCAATGTCAATCGGGAAAGGATTTTCCCAGGTGACCGCACGCCCGCCGACCCACACAGCCATGACCATCATGATCATGGCCAGTGGACTGCCACGCCGCAATTGAACCTGTGAGGTACTCATCGCGCACCTGCCGATCTGAGGTGGAACCTTGCAGGGTGGCTGTCGTGCGGCGTCTTGTCCCATTCGATTGTACGGCCAAACAATGTTTTCGCATAAGCAAACACCGCGCGCCTGCCCGCCATTATCGCGATGATGTTCGTCACCGGAATACGCAGAATTGCCATCAGCCCTTCATCAAGACCGTATTCGCGGGCGGTGAAGGCAAATCGCCACAGCGTCCGCCACACAAACGCGGCGAAGTTTAGCGCCAGCAGCCATTTTACCAGGGGTGAAAGCGCCATCGGCTCTCCGTAACCCAGCGCGGTGAGGCCCCAGCCGAGAGCTGAAAGAAACAGCAAAGTGTATCCGACAAGCAGAATGAGGGCGGTGAACGGACCTCTGCGGTCACGGGCGCGCATCCATGCTTCTACAGGCCCGCCTCCCCAGCCCGTTCGATCCCATCCTTGCAGCGCGATACCATGCACCCAGCGCGTTTTCTGGCGTACAACCGTATCAAGCTGCGCAGGAAAATAGGCGCGCGTCGCGATCAGCAATCCATCCTGGCCGCGTGCTCTGACAAAGCGGCAGTTGCCGCCCGCCTCGGCAACGCCCAAGCCAAGTTCGTAATCCTCGGTTAGCGATTCTGCGGCGAAGGGCGTGCCGTCACCGCGCCGCTTGCACAATTGATCCAACGCTTCGCGCGAGACTGCACAGCCCACGCCAGCCGCCGGCAGAGCGACGCCCAATGCATCGCGCACGACCATGGCCTTGCCGTGTGCTTCGGCGAATTCTTCGCAATAATGGCTGCCCATCCAGCGGCTTTCTGGTTGGGGCAGCGGCTCAACCGGCAATTGTACAAAGTCCGCCCCGCTTGCGATCGTCCGATCAAGCAGGCCCAACCCGGCAGGATCGACCATATCTTCGGCATCGTGGAAGACCACAGACCCGAACCGAACGCCGCTGCGCCGCTCATCAAAGCACAGCGCCTCATAAAGCCGGTTAAGGCAGTCTGCCTTCGTGCTAGGCCCGTCCCTGTCATGGATGACAATGCGCAACCGCGGATCATTGTTGGCCGCGTCTATCACCGCAGTGATTGTTCTGGGATCATTGCGATAGCAGCCGACATAGAGGCGCAAATTTGTTTGCGGCCAGCTGCCCAGAGCATGGCGGACCGTATCGCCGATTACGGAATGCTCTCGCCAGGTCGGAATGAAAATTGCCGAAGACTTGCGAAGCTCCGAACCACGAAACGCATTACGGTCGATCGTCGCCGTTCTGGCCCGCCCGGTAAGCTTGAGCCAAATCCAGGCCAGATCGACCGCAAAATCGTCGATCGCTCCAATTAGAAAGAAAATTCCTGCGAATAAAAGCAATTCGTGCTGAACTATCGCCAGCCATTGCCACGACTCAAAACCCCAAAAGAGCAAGGCGACCCCCTACCTTGTATGAAAAAACAGACTAACGCGCCCTGATAGGCCTTGCAACCGCTTCCAGTTTTCTCAAAGAGGACGGCCACCATGGTTCAAACACAGCCCTCTCCCATCCGCCGCGTCTTTGCGCCTGTGCGCGCGCTTTTTGTCGGTGATGCGTCCGCAGGTATTCTGCTGATCCTCGTCGCGGCTGCTGCGATGATCGCAGCCAACAGCGCCTTTGCCGCCGAATACAAGCAGCTTTTCTACGGTGAGCTGCCCTGGACACCGATTGCAAAGCTCAAGGATCTGCATCTCTGGATCAATGACGGCCTGATGGCGATTTTCTTCTTCGTGGTCGGACTGGAAGTTAAGCGGGAGATGATCGCCGGTTCGCTGTCGAACCCCGCGTCACGGCGGCTGCCAATGCTCGCGGCGGCGGCGGGTATGCTGGTTCCTGCTGCGGTGTACATGATCGCATCAGGCGGCGGCCAGTATACGGCGGGTTGGGCCATCCCGGCGGCTACAGACATTGCCTTCGCGATGGGTGTGCTGGGATTGTTGGGTAATCGCGTGCCTGCATCATTGCGCCTGTTCCTCCTCACCGTAGCAATCGTTGACGATATCGGCGCGGTGCTGGTGATCGCTTTTTTCTATACGCCTACGATCAAGATGGTGTGGCTGCTCGCGGCAGCGGTTGTGTTCGGCCTGATGATGGGCCTCAACCGCATGAAGGTCAGCGTATTCTGGCCATACATCCTGATGTCGGTGGTGCTGTGGTACTGCGTGCTTAACACAGGGGTCCACGCAACCATTGCGGGCGTGCTTGCTGCACTTACCATTCCGCTGCGCCGAAAAGACGGCAATTCCATGCTGGAGAAACTGGAGCACGGGCTTGCGCCGTGGAGCGCCTATCTGGTGGTGCCGGTATTCGGGTTCGCGAATGCCGGTGTCGCGCTGGGCGGAATGGGGATCGAAGCGTTCACCGATCCACTGCCAATCGCCATCGCCGCAGGCCTGGTGATCGGAAAGCAGCTTGGCATTTTCACAACGGTTTTTGTCGCAGACAAGATCGGATTTGCTCCGCGCCCGGCGAATGCAAACTGGATTGAGATATGGGGCGTTTCGATCCTTTGCGGGATCGGATTTACCATGAGCCTGTTCATTGGCGGTCTCGCCTTCCCGCAGCAGCCAATGTTCGTGGAGGAAGCCAAGATCGGTATCCTTACCGGATCTGCGATCTCGGCCATCCTGGGCTACATCGTCTTGCGGTTGACCACCAATCATCCGGAGGCTGACTGCGACGATCAGGGCAATCAGCCCAGCGCCGCGTGACGGAGCACCGGGCTTAAGCTCTACCAGCTGCCAGTGTTTTTCATGCTGGCCCACGGCTCCTGCGGTTCAAGGTTGCCCTCCTGAAGCAATTCGACCGAGATGCCGTCGGGCGACTTTACGAATGCCATGTGCCCGTCGCGCGGCGGGCGGTGGATCGTGTGGCCCGCATCAAGCAGCGCCTGACATGTCTCGTAGATATTATCGACCCGGTAAGCGAGGTGGCCGAAATTGCGCCCGCCATCATAGACTTCGGGCTGGCTGCCATCCTCAGGCGGCCAGTTATAGGTGAGCTCCACCTCTGCGATTTCTTCCTGCCCCGGAGCGGCAAGAAAGATCAGCGTGAAACGGCCTGCCTCGACATCAAAGCGCCGCACCTCCTCCAGTCCGATTAGGTTGAAGAATGCGACCGTCGCGTCCGGATCAGTCACGCGGATCATCGAATGTAGATACTTGACCATGTTCATCTCCGAGCAATTCAATTTCAATTCATCGACAATGAAGCACAACTCATCGCAGTCAAAGGAGGTAGAGATGAGCAGTGATCAAAGCGGGGTTGGAGACGGCATGCAGCGAAGCGCGAATGTGCGCAAGGGTGGACTTGGTCCGGCGACGACGCGCTGGTTCGGGACCGCTGCAATCGCCTCGATAGGCATGATACTTGGCGGATATTTGCTGGGAGACGGGCTGCTTCGGGCCAAAGAAGCCGAAAGATCGGTCACCGTCCGCGGTCTCGCAGAACGCGACCTTACTGCCGATCTGGCAACATGGACAATCTCCTACTCCGCAAGTTCTGATAATCTGGCTGAGGCACAAGCGAAGGTTCGCCGCGATACCGATGCTATTGAGGAATTTTTCAGCAATCTCGGATTCCCCGATGATGCCCTGCAACCGACCGGTGCCAATGTTTCGAGTTATACAAATCGCGGTGTGACGACTTACACCGTGCGTCAACGTCTCGCGCTTCGTACCGACGATATTGGCCGCGCACAAAGGGCTGTCGCACAGCAATTTGACCTGGTTGGCCGGGGCGTTTTTCTCGAGGAAGGATCCGGCATGAGCTACACCTTCACCGGGCTTAACGACATCAAACCGGAGATGGTCGCGGAGGCCACCAAGGATGCACGCGCTGCAGCCCAGCAATTTGCGACCGATAGCGGGGCGAGTGTGGGTGCGATCAAGGACGCCACGCAGGGGTATTTTTCGATCGAGGCGCGTGACGGCGAAAGCGGAGGCTGGGGGAAATCGGACAGTCCGTATAAAAAGGTTCGCGTGGTTACGACTGTCAATTTCAGCTTGGACTAAAGGAAAAAGGCGCGAGACCAAATGGTCCCGCGCCTCTTCCGTCCCTGCCTGCGTTGTGCAGTGCTTTAGAAGCTCGCGCTGAGCGTTACGACGAAGGCATCATCTGTAAAGGTGCCGGTCGGATCAATCAGAGCATCACCTTCGACGCCGACATAGGCTGCACTTAGCGTTGCCGGACCGATTGCAAGATCTGCGCTGATAGACCAGTCGATCGCTTCGCTATCCGTGGTGAAGGTCAGGAAACCGTCAGTATATCCGAGATGACCGTTCAATGTGATTGGCGAATCCGGAATTCCGACGCTGACGTCGGTGTAAAGATAGAGGTTATCCGTTCCACCCAGCGAATCCTGATCTGGCGCGTAGGCGATACCCGGCGTGACAGAAGCTGGACCGAACGAGAAGCTGACCGAGCCGTAAAACTCGATGTAGTCGAACTCACCCGGACCGGCATCGGGATAAAGGTATGCGATCACACCGACATCGGCGGCGACGCCTTCGGTCAGATTGCCGCTCCAACCGCCGTAAAGATCAAGCTCAGTTGAGCCAAAGCCGACTGTGTCTTCATCCAGGTTCGATGCCCAGGTTCCAAGGTAAAGGCCTGACGAGTGCGAAAGGTCGAAGCCTCCCTGTACGGCGAATTCCCCATCGGTCAGCGCGACACCGCGAAAACGGTATTCGGTGGCAAAAGCGACATTGGCTGAAAAGCTCAGCTCGCTCTCTCCTGCAACCTTGTTCGCTGTATCAGCTTCCACCGGAGCGGTTGCTTTTTCGATAGTGGGGGCAAGCGTGAGGACAGGTGCGCCCTCTACCGTTGTTTCGAGCACGGCAGCAGCCGCGATCAATTCCGGATTGATGGTGATTTCATCAGCCGGAGTTTCAGTGATAACCTCATTCGATCCCGAGGCAAAAGCTGGTGCTGCCGAGAAGAGGACACCAGCCGAAAATGTCGCAGCCGAAAGGCCGCGGATGGACGTGAGCATGACAACTTCCTTTTGTTGTGTTGTTGCTTCGTCCCACCTGCACATCCAGCGGTTGCAATTTTGTGGGCAATCTCGACCGGATGCGAAACAATCGTGCACAAATATGCCGCACCGCACAAGAGAAATTGCGCAAGTTCCCACACAGCAACACATCTGTGGGATTTTTGCATCAATTCTGCCGGCCTGCTGCTCCAAACCGCTCATTTGCTGTTCAGCGCCGAGATGTTTATGAGCCGTGACACGCCATGCGCGGTTCGAATCAGACTTTAAATTCGGCGGCGCAAACTTCCAGACCCAGGCAGATGATAGCAGCGCTCCGCAACCTTTTCGGCTCCCGTTCCGAAGCCAATCTCCCCTCAGTTCCGCAGGGCACGAGGTACTATGTCGTGGGCGATATTCACGGGCGGCTGGACTTGTTCGAGGCGCTGATCGACGCGATTGAAAAAGATGACGCGGCGCAGCCAGCAGCAGATACGCACATAGTGCTGCTGGGCGACCTGGTCGACCGCGGCGAAGACAGCGCCGGTGTCATCGCTCGCACGCGGAAATGGCAGAAAAAGCGGAACGTCAGAGTTCTCGCTGGCAATCATGAAGAGATGTTTCTGCAGGCTTTTGAGAAACCCGATATCCTGCGGCATTTCCTCAAGCATGGCGGGCGCGAAACGATCCTGAGTTACGGCCTCAGTAAAAAGAAATTCAACTCGATGTCAATCGAGGAACTGTTCGACCACATCCCGGAATTGATCTCGAAAAAAGAGCGGGAATATATCGCCTCCTTTGAGGACATGATCATCGCTGGCGATTACCTCTTTGTGCACGCCGGTATTGATCCTGCGAAGCCGATTGAAGACCAAAAGCGCGGCGATTTGCTGTGGATCCGCGACCGTTTCCTTTCACACAAGGGACCTCTGGAAAAAGTGGTCGTACACGGTCACACCATCTTTGATGACGTGGAAGAACGCGGCCATCGCATCGGTATAGACACGGGCGCTTTTCGATCAGGCGTCCTTACCGCCCTGGTGCTTGAAGGGGCCGGCCGACGAGTCATCCAGACCAGCGAAAAGAACGGCAAAATCAAGATTTCACAACAGGCTGAAGCAGCCTAACCCTCACAAGCCATTGGACCTTTTGAGCTTTGCCGATAAGCTGAGCGCACGGAATACAGCCGGTCACGCCTGAGCGTGGCTTCATGGAGCAGCGCGCATGTCCACCGTCCTCAACGGACTGACCAATCTTTTCATCTTCGTAATCGGCCTGCTCGTGCTCGCTGTCATTGTGCTGTTTGTGATCGACCGCACACAGACGTCGGATACCGTCAGACGCAATTACCCGGTGATTGGCCGGATGCGCTATATCCTATCGGATCTGGGTGAATTCTTTCGCCAGTATTTTTTCGCCATGGACCGCGAGGAGATGCCGTTCAACCGCGCACAGCGCGATTGGGTCTATGACGCTGCGAAGGCGGAATCGACCAATGTCGCATTTGGTTCAACGCGCAATCTTGAACCCGTCGGCACGCCGATCTTTGTGAATTGTCCATGGCCAACACTGGAACGCGATGCAGTAAAGGCACCCGCTTTGATGATCGGAGAGGGTGCCGCGCGCATTCCTTACGACGCGCCGTCGGTCTTCAATATTTCAGGTATGAGTTATGGCGCCTTGTCAAAGCCCGCTATCCGTGCGCTTTCGGGCGGTGCGGCCAAAGCAGGCTGCTGGCTCAACACCGGAGAAGGCGGTCTCGCGCCTGCCCATCTTGAGGGCGGCTGCGATCTTGTTTTTCAGATCGGGACCGCGAAATACGGCGTCCGCGATAGCCAGGGTAATCTTTCAGACGAGAAACTGCGCGAGGTCGCCGCGCATGAACAGGTCCGTATGTTCGAGATCAAGCTTTCTCAGGGTGCCAAACCAGGCAAGGGCGGCATTCTTCCAGCGACGAAGGTCAACGCCGAGATAGCCGAGATCCGAGGTATTGCCGAGGGTGAGGCTTCGATCTCGCCCAACCGTCACACCGATATCGGCAGTACAGACGAACTGCTCGATATGATTGCGCGGATCCGTTCGGTGACAGGCAAACCAGTGGGCTTCAAGACCGTGATCGGCGCCTATGGATGGCTTGAGGAACTGTTTGCCGAGATCAACCGCCGCGGCAGCGAAAGCGCGCCGGACTTCATCACGGTGGATGGGGGAGACGGGGGCACGGGTGCCGCGCCGCTGCCCTTGATAGACAATGTCGGGCTGACCCTGCGCGAAGCTCTGCCCATGCTCGTCGATCTGCGGAACGAAGCCGGGCTGAAAGACCGCATTCGGATAGTGGCGAGCGGCAAACTCGTGACTCCCAGCGAAGTCGCCTGGGCGCTTTGCGCTGGGGCGGACTTCGTAATCTCGGCGCGCGGTTTCATGTTCGCACTCGGCTGCATTCAAGCCATGAAGTGCAACAAGAACACCTGCCCTACGGGTATCACGACCCATGATCCCAGCCTCCAGCGCGGGCTCGATCCGACCAACAAGGCGATCCGGGTCGCGAATTTCGTCGAGCAGATGCGCAAGGAAGTCGGCGTGATCGCCCACAGCGTGGGCGTTACCAATCCGCGCGGGATGAAACGCTATCATGTCCGGCTGGTATGTGCCGATGGCCGGTCACGGCCGCTGGATGAACTTTACCCTGCTGTCGGTTAGCCAGTTTTAACCGGCCATCCTGCTTGCAAGTAAATCTGAAAAATCCGATTCAGACTAAATAAGATCGATAGTCTCATTGCGCCGGGTCAAAGAAAAACCCGTGTTTCCTCAATTCTTTGATT
>CALLQC010000036.1 GCA_938015255.1 uncultured Erythrobacter sp. | reverse complement strand
GACCGCGCGCTCGCTCGGCACGGGCGAAATCTGGATGTATCACGTCAGCGGCGGAGGCGGCGTCCAGATCGTAAAACGCGCAAACGAAGCCCTGCAGAAAGAGCTGGGCGAACCGGTCTTCGCGCCCGATGGCAGCGCGATCTACTACACCCGCAACACCACAGGCGGGAACACATTCATCTACGCGCAGGACAGCCAGACCGGCATCTTTGCAATCGAACGCCACGATCTAGAGACCGGCGAAGTGACCACTGCGGTCGATGGCTATGGCGGCGCAGTGCGCCCTGCGCCTTCGCCCGATGGTAAGGAAATTGCCTTCGTCCGGCGCGACAAGGACGAAAGCCAGCTGTGGGTCAAGGACATTGCCAGCGGAAAAGAGCGCATGATTTACGGCGCGCTTGATCTCGATCTGCAGGAAACATGGGCGGTGACCGGGGTCTATCCCAATATGGACTGGACGCCGGATAGCCGCTCAATTGTGTTCTGGGCGGGCGGAAAGCTGAACCGGGTGGGCCGCGATGGATCGGGCTTCGCGCAGATCCCCTTCACCATCAACGATACACGCGGGATTGCTGATGCGCCGCATCCGGTGATCGAGGTAGCGCCAAACCGCTTCGCCACCAAAATGGCCAAGTTCGGCACGCTTTCTCCAGACGGATCGCGGGTTGTGTTTGAGACGCTCGGCAAACTTTACACCAAATCCGCGCGCGGCCGTGATGCGCCCCGCCCGCTGACCGGCGATACCAGCGATGCGGTCGAAGCTTTCCCGAGCTTCAGCCGTGACGCTTCGCGCATCGCCTATGTGCGCTGGACAGATGAAGGGCTGGGCGAGATCGTGGTCGCCAATGCCAATGGGTCGAACCGCCGCACAATCACCAGCACGCCGGGCCATTACGCCAATCCGGTGTTTTCGCCCGATGGATCGATGATCGCCTTCGAAGCGCGAAGCGGAGGTTATCTGACAGCACCCGAATATTCGGAAAACCCCGGTGTCTTTATCATGCCAAGCGGCGGCGGTGCGGCAAAGCGGGTGACACGCAGCGGGTCAAACCCGCAATTTGGCAGTGCCAATGACCGCGTTTTCATGACCACCTTTGCAGACGGAAAACTCGCTCTCGTCTCTGCCGATCTTGATGGTGAAAAACAGCGCACACATGCGCGCGGCGACCTTGCCAGCGATTTCCGAATTGCGCCCAATGGCAAGACCATCGCTTTCCGGCAGAATTACGAAGTGTTTGCAATGCCGGTGATACCAGGGGGCAAACCGGTCGATGTGAGTGAAAAGGGCGGAGCCCTGCCGGTGACCAAGGTTTCGACCGGCGGCGCAGATTATATCGGTTGGGCCCGCGGCGGGGAGACGCTGTTCTGGTCGATTGGACCGACCTTGCTGAGCGCCGATACGGACGATTTCTTCCGCAATGCGCCGAAAGGCGAGGATGATGGCGAAGGCTATTCCCCGCCCGCCATGGGTATCGCCATGTCGGTTACCGTTACCGCCGATAAACCGACCGCGACCGTCGCCATCACCGGCGCGCGCATACTCACCATGGCCGAAGGGCTTGAGGAGCAGGATGCCGGGGTCATCGAAAACGGCGTGATCGTGATCGAAGGAGACAGGATCGCGGCCATTGGTCCGGCGGGCGATGTGATCGTGCCATCGGACGCCGTCAGAGTGGATGCCCGCGGCAAAACGATCATGCCGGGTCTGGTCGATGCGCACGCGCATGGGCCGCACGGCACCGGCGATCTGCTGCCGCAGCAAAACTGGCGCCTGGTCCAGGATCTCGCTTTGGGTACGACCACGATCCACGATCCCTCCAATCAGGCGAGCCATATCTATGCCTCGGCGGAGCGGCAGATGGCGGGCAAGCTGCTTGCGCCGCGCATTTTCTCCACCGGAGAGATCATTTACGGGGCCAAGGCACCCGGCTTCTACGCCCGGATCGACAGCTATGACGATGCGCTGGCGCATGTGCGCCGGATCAAGGCGCAGGGCGGCATCTCGGTAAAGAACTACAACCAGCCTCGCCGCGAACAACGCCAGATGGTCGCCCGTGCAGCGGCGCAAGAGAACATGCTGGTGGTGGCAGAGGGCGGTTCGCTGTTCGGGATGGACATGAACCTTGTTGCCGATGGCAATTCCACAATCGAACACAATGTGCCCGGCGACGTTTTTTATGAAGATGTCCTGCAATTTTTCGGCCAGTCCAACTCGAACTACACGCCGACATTGACTGTGACCTATGGCGGGCTGGCAGGCGATCCCTACTGGCGGCAGGCGACAGATGTGTTCGATCATCCGCTGATGGTACACACACCGCCGAAAATCCTGCTGGCAGGTTCGGCCCGGCGGACCAAGGCGCCGGATTGGGCTTTTGTCGATGACAATGCGGCGCGCGAGGCAAGGAAGCTTGCAAAACGCGGCGTCAAGGTTTCCATCGGGGCGCACGGCCAGCAGGCGGGCATTGCGGCGCACTGGGAAATCTGGAGCTTTGCGCGCGGCGGGATGACAGCGGTAGAGGCGCTGAAAGCGGCGACAATTGCACCGGCGCAGTCGCTGGGCATGGCAAAGGATATCGGCAGCCTTGAAGTTGGCAAGCTGGCGGACCTGCTCGTGCTGAACGAGGATCCAAGCCTCAATATCCTCAATTCGGACAAGATCGATCAGGTGATGCTGGGCGGACGACTGTACGATGCCAAGACGATGAACGAGGTGGCAACCGGCGATACCAAACGGCGCGCCTATTGGTGGGGTGCGGGCCAGTCTGGCGAGGCTGGCGGCTCGGAAGCTGCAACCCATGCGTCTGGTGCAGGGCATTCCGACGGCGGAAAATCGGGCGGGTGAACTAGCCGTCTGCCTCTGCCTCCAGCAGCGCGCGCAAATCCTTGAGCGCCTTTGCGCGCAGCTGATGGACGCGGGGCACGCTGACTTCGATAATTTCCGCGATTTCGGTCAGGTTGAGCTCTTCGACGAAGAACAGCTGCAGCACGAGTTTGAGCCGGTCGGGCAGGTCTGCGAGCGCGCGCACCAGCCGTGCGCGGTCCTGCACGTCCGAGAGCACGGCAAACGGATCGGGGTCATCGCTGGCGAAGGCTGTGTTGCTTTCATCATATTCCTCGCTGATCGAAACGAGGCTGACACAAGAGGATTCAATTTCGAGCAGTTCCGCATCGCTGATCTGCATGGCGGACGCGATTTCGCCCCGAGTGGGATCGTGTCCGTTCTCGGCACGCAGGCGTTCGCATATCGCCTCATATGTGGCGCGTTTCTTACGCGCGGTGCGGGTTTCAACCATCAGCTTGCGGATGAGATCAAGCATAGCCCCGCGCACCCGGATCTTGGCATAGGCGGCAAATCCGTCTTCCGTCGGGCCGCTGTGGCGCTGAGCACATTCGGTTAGCGCCAGGACACCCGCCTGCATCAGGTCTTCGACTTCAAGGCCGGGTCTGCCCATACCGTAAATGTGCCATGCCGCGCTCCTGACCATTGGCAGAAAACGGCGGACCCGATCCTCAATTTCGGCCTGTGAGCCCGCCTGGTATCCGGTCACCTTGTTCTGAGTGAAAGGGGAATGGTCATGCTTCATGGCGCAGGTTCCAGTTCGGCAGGAGACAGCTCTGGTTGTTCGATCGCCTCCGGCTCACCAATCTGTCCGACGACTTCGACCGCCTGCGAGGCGGGCAGTTCGTTGATTGAAAGGACAAGACATCGCGGGGCGCGCTGACGCAGGAGGCTTGAAAGAGCGCGCCGTGCGGGCGGCTGTACAATCAGCGCGAGGGGCGTGCCCTCCTGCTCGATCATCTCGCTAATTCGGCGCGCGATCATGGCCCCGCATTCCGGCTCAATCAGCAATTGGCCCGAGGACGGCTCGACCATTCCGCCCAGAATAGCCGACTCAAGCCCCGCTTCGAGGGTTACGACTTTCAGTCTTTCACCGGGCCCGCAAATGCGGGAAACGAGTCTTGCGCCAAGGTCGGCCCTGATCGTGTCGATCAGCACATCGAAATCCTGCGTCTGCTGGAGTGCGATGGCGAGGCTGGTCAGGATCGGCTGGGGATGGGCAAGCCCGACACCTTCCGAAATCAGCGCGCGGAACAATCGGGTAAGAGCGGCAAGCGAAAGCGGATCGGGATGGATCGCCTCAACCAATGCAGGCGAGCGTTCTTTCAAGTCATCGAGCAACTCGCGCACTTCAACCGGACCTAGCAGATCGGCACAGCGTGCAAGCAGGGTCTGGTTGGCATGGGTGGCGATGACAGTTCCCGGATCGACTGTCAGAAAGCCTTCGGCGACGGCGTGGTCCCGGTCCGCGGTGTCGATCCACAAGGCGGGACATTCAAAACTGGGATCTATGGTGGCCTCTCCGCTGAGCCCGTGACCTGTGCGGACATCGCCCGCATCAATGGCGAGCATTTTTCCCGGACGAACGGAGCCCTTGGCGATTGAAACTCCGCCAAGCGCAATGGCGTAGTCCTGCGCGCCCAGATCGAGAGAATCCTTGATGCGGAACTGGGGCAGGACAAAGCCCAGTTCGCGGCTCAATTGTTTGCGAATTCCGGTGATCCGCGTCAGCAGCGGCGCGTCCTTAGCTTTGTCGACAAGGCCGACCAGTCCGAAACCCAGTTCAATAGTGACCAATGTCGCATCGCTGACATCCGAAACCGTAATCTGGTCCGGCGGGGTCTCCGCGTCCGTGGGTTGCGGCGCTGCCTCCTCTTTCGGCCGCGAGCGAAGAAACCACCAGATCGACCCTGCAATGCCCGCAGCTGGCAGAAAGATCATCTGCGGCATGGCAGGGACAAGACCGATTGCGAGCAGCATTAAAGCAACCGGCAGCCAGCCACGCGGATCGGCGAACTGCCCACCGATCTGTCCGGCAAGATCGCGCTTGTCAGATACCCGGGTCACAATCGCCGCAGCCGCTATCGAAAGCAGCAGGGCGGGAACCTGCGCCACCAGCGCATCGCCCACCGCCAGAGTTATGTACTGCTCTGCCGCTTCGCCTGCGCTGAGTCCGTGGCTGATCATGCCGAGCGCAAGGCCAGCAATCACATTGACGCCAAGGATCAGCAAAGCCGCAATGGCATCGCCTTTGACGAATTTCGAAGCGCCATCCATCGAGCCGTAGAAATCGGCTTCCACCGCAACGTGGGTGCGGCGTTCACGCGCTTCGTCTGCCGTTATCAACCCTGCGGCGATATCGGCGTCGATTGCCATCTGCTTGCCCGGCAAGGCGTCCAGAACGAAGCGGGCAGAAACCTCAGAAACACGTCCCGCACCTTTGGTGATGACAATCATGTTGATGATCAGCAGGATCGCAAAAACGAACAGGCCGACGGCGAAATTTCCGCCAACCAGAAATTGTCCGAACGCATCGATGATCTCGCCCGCAGCAGCGCCGCCTTGATGTCCGTTCACCAGAACGATCCGCGTTGAGGCGACATTGAGCGCCAGCCTCAGGAGCGTGGCGAACAGCAGGACCGAGGGAAAAGCTGAGAAATCGAGCGGTTGGCGCGCGTTAAGCGCCACCATCAGCACTGCGACCGCGATGGAAATGTTCAGCACGAAAAAGATATCGAGCATCACCGTCGGGATGGGCAGAACCATCAGCACAAAGACGGCGAATATTCCGGCGGGCAGCGCCATGGCAGCCGGAGCCGCGCGTAGCCTGTTTATCCAGGGTACGGTATTCAAGGTTTGACTGGTCACAGGCCGAACGCTTTCAGCTGGCTGTAAGCCTGCCTGACACGCGCAGATCCTGCGCTGGAGCCGCCAAGGGTGGGTTCGTTGCCAAAGACGGATTGCAACACTTGCGACATGGGCGCGCGCGTGATGCCGGGGCCTGGCAAGGCCGCCTGAGACCGGTCTGCCCTTCGATTCGGCTGGGGTGGCAGTGGCCCAAAGACGCTTTGCTCAGCGAGGATATACGGAGGCATCGCAGGAGGCCTGCCGCTGGCCGCGCTCATCGCCCGCTCCAGTTTCGCCGAAAGAAAATCCTTCACCTCGCCAAGGCTGCGCGCTGATCCATCCGGTTCAAAAAACACGGCCCGGTTTGCAGCTGCAGGCCGTGGGAAAAGGGTTGCAGCGCTTTGATCGGGATTAGCCGCCATCGCCGACAGAAACCTGCCAGCACCGCCCGCCCCCAGAAAATGCGCAAGATACAGCTCGCCGTGATCAGGCGTCCGCCCGATAATCGGAGTAAGATGCGCCCGATTGTCTTCTGCCAGCCCAGCCGCCATCTGCGCAGCGATTTCTGGATCGAAACGCATGGCAAGAATGGCCTGACGCTGGGCCGGATCGGCGACAAATGCCCTGCCGTTCGGGGAGAGACTGATTTTCGCCGCGACATCCCCAAGTCCGAAGCGCTCGCCGTGCCGCTTCATCGTGCCAAGCCAGGTTGAATCGATGAATTGGAATAGACCCGACGCGCTCGATGTTGATGCCTTTGCGCTGGGATTGAGCGAGGATTCGACTTCTGCCTGAGCAAGCAGAAAATCGAAATCAACCGCAGTCTGGCGCGACGCGGTGGCGATTGCTTTCTCTACTGCGGAGGCAGCAGGAAGAATATGCTTGCGGCCAGGGTGCGGGCTTTCGATCACCGGTTTGGTCGCGGTAGAATTGGCGGCGGGCACATTCGGGTTCACGGTCGGGCTTTCCTGCTTTGAATGGCCGGATGGGCGGCCATCTTTCCTGCAGGCTCAGCAGCAATCGTGCCAAAATGGCTACGCAGCGGCGCGCAGCGGGTCTCAGCCCAGAGCTCGGCCCTTACCGAGATAGGAGTGACTAACACCGCCGAGTGCTTCCAGCCGCGCTGAAACATTGGCAGCTAGCAGGTTGCGCACCCGGCGGTTCACCGCGTTCAGCTGCTGCGCTGTGCGCGCAAGGGCGCGGGTTTCCTCGTCGAGATCCGAAGGGCCAATCAGCGCAAGGGCATCATAAAGCTTTTCCTTGCTCAAGGCTGTGGTGATCAGGGCATCGCTATCAAGAGCGGCAAGCGCTTGCCGCTCGTCTTCGAGAACGGCAATCATTTGCCGCAGATTGCCGCCGATCCCGGCTTGGCCGGTCTGGGTCAATTCGGTCACTGCCGCGCTCATTTCGGTAATCCGAATTCAATCCGCGCAGCGATCATCGCATCGGCAATTTGTGCCGGAACCAGCGGATAGCTGCCATCGCGCAGCGCCTTGCGAATTTCGTTGATACGGTCGGTGTTCACCGGCGGCGAACTGGGATCGAGAGCGCGGCTCACCTCGATTGCCACGCCGCCTTTCGCCTGCGGGCCCGAAGGCGGAGCGGCGGCATTACCGGCGCTTTTCCCGATGGCCGAGCGGTCGCCATCGGAGAGCGCGCGTACCGGGCCTACTCCTTGCAGTTTGCTCAGTTCAACAGAGGGCATTGTGCTTCTCCATGGGTTTTCCTTGTGTCCTAGAACGGGCGGTGATCTCACTCTTTAAGAGCATGAGGCGTGAAAATCAGTTTGCCGGGATGACAGCGAAACCGGATCGTTCAATTCGGGCTCTGACCGGAGGTGATTTGCGCGCGGTGCGGATTTCGATCCATTCGCCAACCGCGCCGTTTTCCAACGCTTCCCCGCTCTGCTGGACCGAAAAGCCGCGCCCCTTGACCATTACTGTCACAGGATCGCCGCGCTTGATTATCGGTCTGTCTGATTGTCCTGGCTCACTCGCCCTGACGCCAATGTAGACATGCCATGCGCCCGGGTCAGGGCAGGTGACCTTGACCGTCGTTCTTGATGCGCCATGCCATGTTGCGACCAGCGGTGCTGAACAGGCAGCCAGGCGCAGGCGTCTGTCGGCAGCGGTGCGTGCTCCGCCAACTTGTCCGATCGGTACGCCGGTGAAACGGGCGACTGCCCTGTCAAGCTCTTCGGGCGGGGTGATCTGCGCGGGTGTCGCAGCGCCAGCCATCGCCGCGATCAAAGGCGATAGCATGATGAGAACGACGGGCGTGAAGCTAAGCAGGGTCGTGAATCGGCGCATCGTTGGATCCTTTTGGATGTGATCAAATTTCCTTGGCTGATCACCCAGCAATCACCGTGCCAAACCGCAGCATGGGATGGCGGCGGACGGGTGACCTAGGGGATAGCCCTGATGTGCGGCGAATGCGCCTGTTCAGTCCAGCGACGTATTCACTCGGCAATCCTGCCCGGCTGCGGGCGAAATGTTGAGAACTGCCATCGATGTCTGTCGCTGCAATCGATCTTCGCCACGGTCAGGCTGACCACGCCGACAAGACCATGATCTCCTCCCGCGCGCACGAGGCGCGCGTCGATCTGCTCGATCGCGTGCGCGAATTCTGTCTGAAGCATGATCTCAATGTGACCGGCCCCAATCTCTCGATCATCTGCAACGCATTGTCAGGTGCCAATTCCGAGCTTGCCGAAGCCTTTGCCAAACGCGAAATGGCGGGGGAGCCGATTGACCAGCGTTGGATTGATACGGTCGCGCGGCTGGACCCGCAGATCAATGCGCGCATGTCGGAACTCGATCAGCTGAGTGACCAGTTGGAATATGCCTTGATGCGCTTTGCGCAGACAGCGCGGCGGGCGCATGAGGAAACCAGTGATCACCGCACCGCCATTCATGCGCAGATTTACGAAATCTCTGAGTCTGAACCGCAGCCCGGCACGAAATCACCTGTCAGCCGCGTGATCGATATCTCCCGCGCGATGATCGATCGCATACATGAGGTCGAAACAGCAATGGAACGCAGCCAGGAGGAAACCGACAAATTGCGCGCCAACCTCGCGCAGGCACGGATGGAAGCTGATGTTGATCATCTCACGCGTCTGCCCAACCGCCGGGCGTTTGAGCGGCGATTTGCCTCGGCCTCGCAGGAAGCGCGTTCCAATAACAAACCGCTATGTGTCGCATTCTGCGATGTGGACCATTTCAAGTCGATCAATGACCGGTTCGGCCACGATGCCGGGGACCGAGTGTTGTGCGCGATTGCCACGACCCTGATCGACAATGCCGGAGACGAATGTTTTGTCGCCCGGCATGGCGGCGAAGAGTTCGTCTTGATGTTCTACGGAGCGGACAAGGAGATGGCCCGCAACAAGCTTGATGGCATTCGCCGCGCGCAAGCGGCCAAACAGCTGATCAACAGGCAAACCGGCAAACCCTTTGGCAAAGTGACATTCTCCGGTGGCATTGCCGAAGTGACTGAGGACGGTGACAATCGCAGCGCGCTTTCGCGGGCGGACGAGGCGCTTTACCGCGCAAAGGAGCAGGGACGAAACACCGTCATCGCTATCTGACCGCCGCGATCTCGGGATTGTCGAAAGCCAGACTGGCATAGATATCGAATTGTCCGCCGGGCCTTATGATGATGCGGGCCGGCTTGCCCGCCGCGAGTGCCTGATCACCCAATTGCGCAGCCGCCTGCCATGCCCGTTCCTGTGATCCGGTTTCATCTTGGTCGTAAAGCGCAACTATCGTGAGGCTGGCCCGTGCATCTTCCGCTTGCTGATCAAGCCACCGCGCCAGTGGTGGGGCATTCTTATCAGGGCGGTAGAGCGACTGGGCAGCTGCAATATGCTCCTGCTCAGCAGCCCGACCACCTTGATCGTCCGGCATCGCTGCGAGTCCGGCCAAACTCGTCAGGAACAAGACGAGCGCCAGGTCCGCGAGCACAAGGTGCCAGTTTTTGGATTCGCTGATGATCACGCGGCCTGTCCGATCCGCTCACCCGTCGTTTCGACTTGCTGTTCAAACCAATGGAGCAGTTCTGCCCGCGCATTCGCATCTCTGCTCTCTCGCCTGCCTATCGCGTGGCCAAGCGGGATGAGTACCAGATGCGCGAGCAGCACGCCGTAAAGCGTCGAGAGCGCTGCCGTGCCCGCTGAACCCATCGCCAGCACAGCGGGGTTTCCGCCTGACGCAAAAGACAGTTGGGTGATCGCGTAAAGCGTCCCGACCAAGCCGAATACGGGCGCAGCCTCTGCGGCTTGAACGAAGACCGCGCTTGCCCGCGTCGCAGCCTCACTGCGGCGACCTTGCATCTCGGCGGCGGCTTCCCACAAGTTTTCGAGCGAGCCGGTTCGCAAATAGGCATCGATCGTCTCTGCAAGGATCGGGTCGGAAGGCAGCGGCTCGTCCACGCAAAGCGGGCCACGCTTGCGCACCCGGCGGGCGATCTGGGCAAGCGAGCTTTTCATTCGTGCGGTGTGAAAACCGGGGAAACTCAGATCCCTGGCTGCAACAATTGCGCGCGAGAACTCGACCAAACCGCAGCGCGCAAGAGTGGCGATTGCCGTGCCAATCAACACGATTGCCAAAGCGGTCGGATCGTATCCGGTTGCTGTATCTGCAGACATTGGTTGTTCCACCCGTGCGTAAGTCCAGACTTAAGGACGGCCGCGAGGAGGCCAGATTAAGCGCATATTCCGGGCATGTTTTTGCCGCCCCTCGGCAAGCGTTTGCCGCAGGATGACGCGGGCGGCCCCTACCGTGAGCGATTTGGTGGTGAATCCATGTTGGCAGGCGTGTTTGGCACGGCTCCTGCAAAGCTGAAGGCGATTTATGAAGCTGGTGGCAGGAGAAGGGTTGTGAATGATCGTATCTTCGGAATTCATGGCGCAGCGCTCGAACTGCGTTCGCAGCGCATGGGCGTGCTCGCCTCGAACATCGCCAACGCCGCTACCCCCGGTTTCAAGGCGCGTGACATTGATTTTGCCGCTGCACTCGATGCGAAGCTTGATCGTGATGGCGCCGCGGGCCGTGAGGCTTCGCATCTGGTCTACAAGGTGCCGACCATGGCTTCGCTGGATGGCAACACCGTGGAGCTGGCGCGCGAGCAGGTCGCCTTTGCCGAGAATGCGATGGCATATTCAGCCACGCTGTCCTTCGTTCAGGGCAAGGTGAATACGATCACCCGCGCGCTGAAGGGTGAATGACCATGCCGGAAACGCGTCCCACTACCCTATTTTCGATGACCGAGCGGGCAATGTCCGCGCAGATGATGCGGATGAACGCGGCAGCTTCGAATCTCGCCAATGCGGGATCGGTTTCGCGGACAGAGCAGGAGGCCTACCGCCCGATACGCGTCATTTTCTCGGCGGAACTGGATGAGGCAAGCGGGCTTGCGTCGATGCGCAGTGAAGGCCTCGTCCGATCCGAAACCGCGCCGACAAAGCGTTACGACCCCAATCATCCTCTGGCAGGTGAGGACGGCCACGTGTGGGATTCACCGGTCGATGAAACTGCCGAAATGGTCGAAATCATGGAGAGCGCCCGGCAATATCAGAACCTGGTGCAGGCGCTCCAGACAGCCAAGCAATTGATGGTCGAAACCCTAAGGAGCAACTGACCGTGAACGCCATAAACTCCAATCCAAACACCACTATACAGTCCAATCTCGACCGGTTGAACGCACCGTCTTCCAACGTGCGGCAAAGCGCGGCTGCTTCGCTCGATTCAGCCGATTTCCTCAGATTGATGACCGCACAGCTTGCCAATCAGGATCCGCTCGCACCGCAAAGCAATGAGCAGATGCTGGCCCAGCTCGCGCAGTTTTCAACGCTGGAGAACCAGACGGTCTCGCGCGCCACGCTTGAAGACATAGCAGCCAAGCTTGATGCCTTGATCGCCCTTCAAAGCGAAGCCGATCCCGCAGCCTGACCGATACCCCAGCCCAGCTTTACCTAAGGAACCTGACCCATGTCATTCTTCACCTCGTTAAGCGGCATGCGCAATGCCGAGACCGACCTTCGGGTCATTTCAAACAATATCGCAAATGCTGAAACTGCCGGGTTCAAGAAGTCCAACGCGCAGTTTTCTGACCTTGTGGCGACCGGTAGTGCAAGCGATCCTCGAACGACACCGGGCATCGGCGCGACCGTTTCTGCCATATCTCAGGATTTCGGCTTGGGGCAGCTGGAACAAACCGGCCGCGCGCTCGATCTCGCGATCAATGGCGATGGCTTTATCACCACGACAAACGTCGTTTCGGGAGAAATCAACTTCACCCGTAATGGCAATCTGCAACTAGTCGCCAACGGCGAATTGCGCGACGCATTCGGGGACCGTGTGCAGGGCTTTCCCGTTGATGCGTCAGGTGCTGCGACCTCGAATGTGCCAGGAAATATTGTGGTTCCTACCACGAATGCGGCGGGCAATGTCCTGTCGAGCATTTCAATCGACCGGCGCGGGATCGTGTCCAGCACCTACACGGATGGCACAGTTGAACCGATTGCCCAGATTTCGCTGGCTTCTTTCGCCGCAACCGATGGTCTTCGTGCCATCGGGCAGACCAAGTGGGAGGCTACGGCGGATTCAGGATCGCCGGAATTCGGTCAACCAGGTGTTGGCAATTTTGGTCAGATACAAAGCGGCACGATTGAACGTTCGAATGTCGATCTTGCCCAGGAAATGGTGGCTCTGCTCAGCGCGCAGCGAAATTTCCAGGCGAACGCAAGAGCGATCGACACTGCGAGCGCCATCACGCAAACCGTCCTGAACCTTCAGCGGTAAGGCTGAGCCATGGACCGTTTCGTTTACACGGCGCTAAGCGCGATGAACGCCGCAATGGACCGGCAGCGGGTTACGGCGAACAACCTCGCCAACGCCTCAACACCGGGCTTCCGGCAGGAGGTGTTCGCCGTCAAGGCAGCCACGCTGCGCGATGGTTCACCCGAGGCACGATCTATGGCGCGGGGGAATGTGCGCGGTGCAGACATGGCGCAGGGACGGGTCAATCCGACGGGCCAGCCGCTCGATATTGCGGTGAACGGCGAGGCACTTATCGCTTTTCAGGCACCGGGCGGCGGCGAGTTTTATTCGCGCCGCGGTGATCTCAGGATTGCGCCGACCGGCCTTCTTGAAAACGGAGAGAATTTGCCGGTGATCGGGGAAGGTGGTCCGATCACTGTGCCCGCAGGTTTTAGCATCAGTCTCGCGGACGATGGCTCGGTGCTGGCGCGCGATCCGGGCGCCCCGAACGAAGCGGCGCAGGTGCTGGACCGGATCAAGCTGGTGTCACCGCAGGGCAGCGCGCTCGCAAAGGGCATCGACAGCTTCCTGAAAGTGCCCGGCGGCGGAGTCCTGCCCCCGGATCCCACTGCCACGGTGACAAGCGGCGCGCTGGAGCAATCCAATGTCCAGACCGCGCAAACACTCATCGACATGATCGAGGCACAGCGCGCCTTCGAACAGCGCGCAAAGGTCATCCAGACGGCAAGCGAGATCGACGAGGCGGGAAGCCGCCTGATGTCGATGTCGTGACGCCTCCAGCCCTGAATTGAACAGAGGAACTTGTTATGCCCACTTCAGCCCTTCACGTCGCCCGCACCGGGCTCGAGGCGCAGGATGCGCGGATGCGCGTAATCGCAAACAACCTTGCCAATATCGGCACCACCGGTTTCAAAAGAGACCGGGCCGATTTTGCGACGCTGGCTTATCAGGAGCAGCGGGTGGCCGGCCAGCAATCTACCAATCAGACAGCCTATGCAGTCGGCCTGAATTTGGGGACGGGTGTGCAGGTGATGGGCACCAGCCGCATCGAAACCCAGGGCACGCTCAACACAACCGGAAACACGCTCGACCTTGCGATTAGCGGGCCAGGCTATTTTCAAGTTGAGCTGCCACCTGGCGGGCAGCTTGCCTACACGCGTGCGGGCAACTTCACCCTTTCTGCGGAAGGACAATTGGTCACACCGCAGGGCTATTCCCTGTCGCCGCCGATACAGGTTCCCCAAGGGGTGGAATCCATCGCCATCGCCCCTGATGGCACTGTCAGCGCGGTCCAGCCCGGAGCGGCTGGGTCAGTCCAGCTCGGACAGCTTCAGGTCGCGAACTTCGTCAATCCGGCGGGCCTGCGCGCGATCGGCGACAATTTCCTGGTTGAAACAGCAGCAAGCGGCCCCGCCGATATCGGAGCAGGCGGGCAGAACGGACGCGGGCAGGTGCGGCAGGGAATGCTCGAAGCATCGAACGTCAACGTGGTTGAGGAACTTGTCGAAATGATCGAGGCGCAGCGCGCCTACGAGATCAATTCTAAGATGGTCAGCTCGGTGGACGAGATGCTGCGCAATGCGAACCAGACGCTGTGAGCGGCGCGATGGGACTGGCAAGACGCTGTGCCCCTGCGCTTTTGTTCGCAGGGCTGTTGGCCGGCTGTATGGGCTCAACCGCAGGACCGCCGCCGGGATTTACCGCGCCTGCTCCTCCGCCGCTCTCGGCCATTTCGGAACAAGCCGTGTCGCCCGCAGACGCCCGCGGAGCGATTTTTCACGTGGGTCAGGGCTATGCCGGGCTGCACGTTGGCACCCGTGCGCGCAAGCTGGGCGATATGGTTTCAATCGTGCTGATCGAAAACACCACCACATCAAAAAGCACGGCTGGCCAGACCAATCGCGAAGGGAGCTTTTCCATCACTCCGCCAGCGTCAGGCCCGCTGAGCCTGCTCAATCCCAATGCCCTTAATCCGGCGGCCCAGGGGTCGTTCTCTGGTGGAGGCAGCGCGGCCCAGCAGAGCCAGCTCAGCGGCACCGTCGCTGTCACCATTGCGGCGCTTTATCCCAATGGAACTGCCGAAGTTGTTGGAGAGAAACAGATGTCACTCAGCCAGGGAGACGAATGGGTTCAGTTCGCTGGCCGCATCCGATTGATCGACATTGATTCCGACAATCGCCTGCGATCCTCTCAGGTGGCCAATGCGCGGATCATCTATTCCGGCAGCGGTTCGGTTCAACGGGCCAGCCGCCCGGGCTGGTTGTCGCGGTTCTTCAGCCTTGTTTCCCCCTTTTAAGGTGCAGATCATGAACCGTTTCCTCTCCCGCTTTCTTGTCAGCCTTGCAGCGCTGTTTTCTGTTCTGGCATCCTCAGCGGTATCGGCGGAGCGAATCCGCGATATCGGCCAGTTCGAAGGGCTGCGCGCGAACCAGCTAACCGGTTATGGCGTCGTCGTAGGTCTACAGGGCACAGGCGATGACAATTTGCAGTATGTCACTGAGGCGATGCGCGGTGTTTCGGGCCGTCTCGGCTTGCAATTGCCACCCGGCGTCAGCCCGAACCTGCGCAATGCAGCGGCGGTGATCATCACTGCGGAACTGCCCGCCTTCGCCAAGCCGGGTCAGCGTATCGACATAACGGTGTCCACGCTTGGCCAGGCGCGCTCGCTGCGCGGCGGCGCGCTTGTGCTCGCCCCGCTTTATGGAGCGGACGGGCAGATTTATGCCATGGCACAGGGCAATGTCGCGGTCGGCGGTCTGGGTGTGACAGGCCGCGACGGATCGCAGCTTACGGTCAACATCGCGACGGTCGGGCGGATTGCCGATGGCGCTACGGTAGAGCGTGCCGTCGCCACCGGATTCGACCGCGAAGGCACGCTCAAATTTAATCTGCATCAGGCCGATTTTCTCACCGCAGCACGTGTGCGCGATGCCATAAACGAACGGTTTCCCGGCACCGCGACCATCGCAGACGGGGTAAGCATCGACCTTGTCCTGCCATTTGGAAACAACGAACGCGCGGCCAAGCTTGCGGCGATTGAAATGCTTGATGTGACGCCCGCCCCGGTAGCGGCACGGGTGATCGTCAATTCGCGCACGGGAACGGTTGTCATCAATCAATCGGTCCGTCTGGCCCCGGCAGCGGTGAGCCATGGCAAACTGGTCATCCGGATAGATGAAAGCCCGCGCGTGGTTCAGCCCGAGCCGTTCGGTAATGGCGAGACCGTGATTGAGGAACAGACGGATATTACGGTCAGCGAGCGGTCGGACAGGGTCGCGTTGGTGCCGGGAGCGGCTTCGCTCAACGAGATTGTCGATGCGCTCAACCTGCTTGGGGTCAGCGCAGCAGACCTCGTCGTGATCCTTGAAAGTCTGAAACAGGCAGGCGCCCTCAAGGCCGAGATGGTGGTGATATGATTGCGTCTGTCACAACCACCGGGCCCGAAGCCTACGCCAATCGCCTGACCGCCGAACGGCTGGAACTTCGCAAGGCCGCCGAGGGGTTTGAATCAATCATGATCCGGCAGATGCTGGCGAGCGCGCGCGCTTCTTCCTTTGCTGAGGCAACGCCGCTTACCGGTTCGGGCATGAAACAATTCCAACAAATGCGCGATGAACATGTTGCGGAGATTGCTGCATCGTCCGGCGCATTCGGATTAGCACGCAGTATTGAACAACAACTTGTTCAACATGTTCGTGCGCATGAGGAGGCATGATGCCGAGCGCCCTGATTACCATTGCGAGAACCGGAGCAGCGGCAGCGCGCGCAGGTTTGGACCTGACGGCGCAGAATATCGCCAATGCCTCCAACACGGATTATACCCGGCGTACGCTTTCGCAGAGCGAGCTTGTCGGAAGGGCGAGCCTTGGCTCCAGCTCGGGCGATTTGCTGTCGGGCGTAACGATTGGAGAAATCCAGCGAGCCGATAGCGAACTGCTGCAATTGCAGGTCCGCACAAGCACATCGGATCTGGCCCGCGCCGACGCTGAAATATCAGGCTTGCGCAGGGTTGAGAGCGCGCTTGAACAATCGCGCGTGTTCGAGACGTTGAGCGATTTCGAGGCGGCGCTGCTGCGGCTTGAAAGTGATCCGCTCGATCCGACGCTGCGTATCATCGCGCTGGAAGGGGCGCGGCAGCTTTCGGACACATTCCAGCTTGCCGATCGGACGTTGGACAACAGCATCTCATTCTCTCAGGCCGAGGTGATCGCTGGTGTCGAAACAACCAATGGCATCGCGCAGGAACTGGCGCGGATCAATGTGGACATTATCGCCTCGCAAGAAGGATCGGTTGCCAAATCGGCATTGCTCGACGCCCGTGATGCAGCGCTGAGAGAGCTGTCGGGGCAGTTGGGGATTGTCACCCGTTTCGATTCATTCGGGGCGGTCGAGGTTTCGCTTGGTGATGCTGCAACGCCGCTCGTGAGCCTTGGGCAGGCGCAAACGATTGCCGCGTCAATCGGCGCAGACGGTACGGCCAGCTTCGCTCTGGATGGCGATACGTTTGCGCCGCAATCCGGTGCGCTTGCCGGACAGGCTGCGGCGCTCGGGCAGGCCGTGCAATCGCGCGGCCGCCTTGATGCAATCGCGCGCCAGGTGATTGAGGCCGCGAACACCGCGCAGGCGTCTGGCGCGGCCGGCGATGGCAGTGCGGGGCAACCGTTCTTCAGCGGCGCAGGTGCGGGCGATATGGCGGTTGCGCTGAACAATGGAATGGAGATTGCGACAGCTTTCGCAGGCTCACCCGCGGGCAGCCGAAACACCGCCAATCTGGGCAGTCTGATCGCGTCGATCCGCGCCGATGATGGTCCGATCGCCGGCACAGACGGACTTCTTCTGGCCTTGTCGAGCCGCATCGCCGGGCTGGATACACGGCGCGAGGGGCTGGCTATTGTGGCGAGCGGTGCGGAAACAGCTCTCGCTCGCCGTGTCGGGGTCGACCTCGATACCGAAGCCGCCAATCTGGTGCGTTTGCAACAGGCATTTCAGGCGAACAGCCGCGTGATCCAGGTCGCTACCGAGGTCTTCGATACCATTCTCGGATTGAGATGAGCAGGCCGATATCATGATTCCGACAGCCAAACCCTTCACCAGTTCTACTGCCGATTTCTACCAGCGCACGCTTGACCAGATGAGCGGTTTGCGCGGCTCGCTCGAAACCTTGCAGACCCAGATCGCGACCGGGCAGCGGATCGAGCGTGGATCGGATGACCCAGCCGGTGCTGCGCGGCTGCGTGCGCTTGACCGTTTGCAAAAACTCGGAGAAATCGAGGCGGATAACGCCGCCAAGCTTGAGCAGGATCTGACCCTTGCGGCTGACCAGATCGGGGGCGTGGCTGACCTGTTGATCCGGGCAAGAGAGCTTGCCTTGCAAGGATCGAACGATACGCTGGACGATACGGCGCGCGCGGTAATTGCCGAAGAGCTGGAGCAACTGCGCGAAGAACTGTTGGGGCGGGCCAACGCCCAGACTTTGACTGGCGAGCCGTTGTTTGCGGGCACGGCCGAAGGGCCAGCCTATTTGCGCGATGCCAATGGCGCCGTCTCCTATAACGGGAACTTGGAAAGCGGATCCGTGCCGATTGCGCCGGGAACCGAAATCGAGCGCGGGGTTACTGGCCCGCAGGTCTTTTCTTTCGATGTTGCGGGCAGCCAGACCGATGCCTTTGCGCTTCTGAGCGAGCTGGCGATCATCTTTCGCGGCGGGTCGGCCGATGCTGGTGCTGCGGCGCTGGCTGCTATCGACGGGATCGATGCGGGCATCGATACGGCCACTCGCAATCAGGCGATTATCGGCACCCGAGCGGCGTGGGTCGATGTGATTCAGCAGAATCAGATCGACCGCGGGATCGAGCTTGCAGAGCAGCGTTCAGAGGTGGCCGATACCGACCTTACCGAGGCCATTGCACGCCTTCAGCAGACTTTGACAGCACTTGAAGCGAGTCAGGCAAGCTTTGTCCGTGTCAGTTCGCTGACTTTATTCGACGCAATCTGACCCTTCGCGGTCAGGATAAAGGAGTAGACTGGCATGTTCGCGATCATCGGCATCATTGTGCTGATCGTAATGGTGTTTGGCGGGTTTACCCTTGCCGGCGGAGCCATGGGGCCGATCCTTGCCGCACTTCCGCTTGAAATGATGATGATTGGCGGCGCTGCGATCGGTGCTGTTCTCATCGGAAATTCCATGCACGAGATCAAACTGCTCGGTGGCGGTGTGGCGAAAGTGTTCAAGGGGCCGAAATATTCCGATCAGGATCATCTTGATGCGATCAAGCTGACCAGCGAGCTGATGAAACTGCTCCGCGCCGAAGGTGCAGTCGCGCTGGAAACTCACGTGACGGAGCCGGAAAACTCGGCGATTTTCAGCGAATATCCGGTTCTCCAGAATGATGAAGCTGTTCGCAATATCATCTGCGACCCGCTTACCCTTCTGGTTGTCTCCAGCGGTACTCTGGAAACACATGCGGTCGAAGACGTGATCGACAATGCGATCAAAACCCAGCTGCATGAAATGGATGAGCCTGCGCATACTATCCAATCGCTTGCCGATGCCTTCCCTGCGCTTGGCATTGTTGCCGCCGTGCTGGGGGTGATCAAGACGATGGGATCGATCAACGAACCGCCTGAAATTCTGGGCAAGATGATTGGCGGGGCGCTGGTCGGGACGTTCCTTGGCGTGCTGCTTGCCTATGGTTTTGCTGGTCCGATGGCGAGCCGCTTGAAACAGGTGAATACGCACGATCAGCAGATTTTCCATTCGGTCAAACAGGTGATCATTGCGAGCCTCCACGGCTACCCTCAACCGCTTGTACTGGAGGCGGCGCGATCCGGCCTGCCGCCCGCCCACCGCCCTAAGCTGACTGAATTGCTTGATCTGATGCGAGGCCGCTGATGGCTCGAAACGCGCCCGATCCGGCTGAGGGCACGCCGCCCGCTCCGATCATCGTGAAAAAAGTCACGATTGAAGAAGCGGGCCATCATGGCGGCGCGTGGAAAGTCGCTTATGCCGATTTCGTGACCGCGATGATGGCGTTCTTCCTGCTGCTATGGTTGCTGGGTGCGACGGAGGAGAACCAGCGCAAAGGCATCGCTGACTACTTCTCCCCCACACTCGTGAAACTGCGGCAAGAAGGGGCCGGGTCCGACGGCATGCTGGGCGGCAGTTCGATCACGGACGCTGACAATTACCCGAACGCTCAGGGTCAGACGGGGACACAATCGATCACCGTGCCACGCGGTGTCACCGGAGGCCCGGTCGAAGGAGGAGGACGGGGCGAGGCCGACATCGACCGACTCCGCGCGAAGATCAATGAGGCGCTCGAAAAGCGAAAAAGCCTCGCCCACCTGAGCCGGCAGGTGCGCGTTATGCGGTCGCCGGAAGGTATCCGGATCGACCTGGTCGATGATGCCGACTTCTCGATGTTCACGCTCGGCACAACCATTTTGACCGCTGATGCCCGCGGATTGCTCGATGTCATGAGCCAAACCCTGGTCGATGAAGATGCTCCGCTGATCTTGCGAGGCCACACCGATTCCTTGCCATGGAGGCCCGGAATAGTCGCCAACAACTGGTCGCTCTCAACCGGGCGAGCGGAAGCAACCCGTCAGGCGCTGATCCTGGCCGGTATGGATGAGGATCGCTTCGCCCGGATCGAGGGTGTTGCCGATCGCGAGCCGTTGATTGGCGATGATCCCACCGATCCGCGCAACCGGCGTATCTCCTTGTTGTTGCTTGGGATGAAGAGCTCCGAGCGTGAGCGGCCGGTTGCGGCACTCCGGCAGCCCATTGCCCCACAGGCGGCTGCACAATAAACATCCAAAGCGTTTTTCGTTTGGAATGCGATCCAGGTAAGTCGCTTGGCCCCTGCGCGCCGGCTTGCTCTGGGAGCGTCATGCGTACCGGATTGGCTCGCCATCGGTAGGTGTCCCCCCACACTCCCCATCGCTCAAGTCGACAATCCTGCTGAGGCCTGAGCGTTTCCTGGATCACTCTCAGGGTGATTAGCGTGAAGGTATACTCACAGTTCTTGAATGTCCCCTCGTCCGATAGGTGCAGCGCGTAAAAAAGGACCCGAAGCGTTGCAGCTCCGGGTCCAGGAACCTCTCCGTTACCGGAAAGGCGAGTTGTGCCGTTTGATTTAACGCAGCAGCGACAGCACGTTTTGTTGTGACTGGTTGGCCTGTGCGAGCATCGCAGTGGAGGCCTGACCAAGGATCTGAGCCTTTGCGAGCGCGGTTGTCTCCGCCGAATAGTCGGTGTCTTCGATCCGGGAGCGCGCATCGGTAAGGTTCGTGGCCGTGGTCGTCAGATTGTTGATCGCCGATTCCAGACGGTTCTGCCCTGCACCAAGGGATGATCGCGCAGTGTTCACATCACTCAGAGCTGCATCGACATTGGTAATGGTCGTCCCGGCGACTGTTGCATCAGCAACGTCCAGCGCTGTTGTGCTGACGTCCTGACCGATCGCTGTGCTGGTGAGGGTCACTGTGCGGCCAGCATCAATTGCGATATCGACAGTTACGTCTGTTCCGGCGGTGGTGCTGAACAGGGTTACGCCGTTGAAATCTGTGTTGGTCAGAATATCGGTGATTTGCGCGCTAAGCTCGGCGACTTCCGTGTTCATAAAGCCGCGCGATTCGGCATCATAGGTGCCCGAACTTGCCTGAACAGCGAGTTCGCGAACGCGCTGCAGCATGTTGGTGACTTCATCGAGCGCGCCTTCGGCGGTCTGAGCAAGTGCAATGCCATCACTGGCGTTGCGGATGCCCTGGTTGATGCCGCGTATTTCCGATGTGAAGCCGGTTGCGATCGAAAGGCCCGCCGCATCGTCTGCTGCACTGTTGATCCGGCGACCGGTGGAAAGCCGTTCCATCGCGGTGCCCAGCATTTCGTTGGCTTTCATGCCGGCATTTTGAGCGCGAAGAGCGGAAATATTGGTATTGATTACTGACATTTGATCTAACTCCCGTTGGTTGGGGCAGCGAAAAACCGTCGCCGCTGCTGGGAGTAAGAGCGGCCCATTCGCCGGATGTTTAAGCACCGGGCCATACGCCAGCCTCGTCAATCGCCGCCCGCTGATGCGCGACAGACCTGCTGACCTAGGTAAGAATACGGGGCCTTAAATTCTCCTAATCTTGGACGCCTCCCGTGCACAGCGGTTCAAACGTAAATCTCTGACAGGATTTTAGGGTGCGAGTTCAGGATGTTTGAAATCGAAAATAAATCGGGTTTTCCAAGCGAAACCGACCTGACCACGCTGCGTGAGGAAACTGTTGGCGATGAAAGGCATGCCGAAATTCTTGGCGGCACGGTTCCGTTTCTCGCGCGCGAATGGCAACGCAGCAGGCTTTCAATCGGAGAGGACGGGCGCTTCCCTTGTCCGCCAGGCGGTCGCCGCGATGACCGGATCGAGCTGGATTTGCGAATGGGGAAGGAGCCCTCGCTTGAAACACTGAGCGAGCAGCGTGTCTGCCTCACGTACAGTGAAAGCACACTTGAGCCCGCGCGTGCGGCTGTCTTCGCTATTGCCTCGGCTGGCGGTTGGCCAATTGCGCGCGATGAAAGCAGCCTTGCCCTGCTGACTTTGGCGGAAAGAGTTGCTCGCAGCGAAGTGCCTGTTCTGCTCGAGGGTCCTACTGGCACTGGTAAAGAGGTACTGGCGCGTTTCGTTCATCGTATCTCCGCGCGTGCATCGGGACCGTTTGTCGCGGTGAACTGCGCCGCCATGCCCGAAGCGATGCTGGAAGGCCTGCTCTTCGGCCACCGCAAAGGCGCCTTTACCGGAGCGGGTGAGGCGCGCGAAGGTCTGTTCCGTGCCGCCGACGGCGGAACGCTGCTGCTTGACGAGATCGGTGAATTGCCGCTCGCATTGCAAGCCAAATTGCTGAGAGCTTTACAGGAAGGTGAGGTTCTGCCGCTGGGTGCGACCACGCCAGTCAAAGTCGATGTGCGCATTGTTGCCTGCACCAATCGGCAGCTGGCCGCAGAGGTCATGGCCGGGCGTTTTCGCGAAGATTTGCTTTATCGGTTGAATGTATTCCCGCTGGAAATTGCTGCCTTGCGCGATCGTCCGAAGGACATTGCGCCGCTCGCCTTCGGTATGTTGCTGCGCCATATGGAGCGGGGCAGAGGACCGCGCTGGATAAGCGGGCAGGCGCTTGTGCTGCTTGGTTCGCATATCTGGCCCGGCAATGTGCGCGAGCTTGAAAATGTCATCCGCCGGGCGATGCTACTGGCATCCGATCACAGGATGATCGGTTCAGAGCACATCGTTTTTGACCAACCCGTCCGCGCGCTCGCCAATGATGGCGAGCAGCACGTCCAATCGCAGGCGAATTGTACCGCAGCACAAAGCCTTGCGGATGTGGCCTTTCAATCTGAAGCTGGCGCAATTCTCGAGGCGCTCCGCGCGAACAGGGGGCACCGCGCCCGCACGGCGCGAAGTCTTGGCATTTCGGAACGCACGCTCCGTTACCGGCTCGCTTCGATGCGCGATTCAGGCTTGCTTGCTGCGGGAGGTGAGCGGTGAGCGTAATCCGCCCGGCCTCCGGCATTCAGGATATCCTCGCGCTGCGTCAGGAGGTGCTGGCGCGCAATGATGCGTTGCAACAGGTAAGGTCAGCGAGCGAGGCCGGTGCAAAAACTTCACCGGCGCCTTCTGCTGGGTTCGCTCAAACCCTGGGTGATGCGCTGAAGGATGTCAGCGCGGTGCAGCAGCATTCTGGCGACATGCAGGCTGCCTATGAACGCGGGGAGGTGACCGACATCGCCAAAGTGATGCTCGCGCGGCAGGAAGCGGGCGTTGCATTTGAGGCGACATTGCAGGTCCGTAACAAGCTGCTGAGCGCCTATCAGGATATCATGAGAATGGGCAGCTGATAGATGGCAGAGAGCACTCTTCCGGTAACCGCAAACACTGCGGAACGCTCAAGTCTGGTTGGCGATGTGGGCACCGGCTGGCGGTCGCGTGTCAGGCAGTTTACCGCACAACCGGCCATACGGCAGGCGATGCCTGCGCTCGGCAGTCTGGCGGCGGTTGGCGTTCTGGCGACTCTCTATCTGGCGATTGCCCAGGGGCCGCAGCGCGTTTTGTATTCCGGATTATCCGATGCAGATCGTGCTGGCGTGGTCGATGCGCTGGAACGCGGCAGTATTGCCTATGATATCGACACGGCGACCGGTGCGATCACCGTGGCTGAAGATGACATATACCGAGCGCGAATGCTTGTCGCGAGCGATGGCAGCCTTGCTGCGCCCAGCGATGCGACCCAAATGCTCGATTCCATTCCACTTGGATCGAGCCGGACGCTGGAAGGTGAGCGGCTGCGTCTCGCACGCGAGCGCGAACTGACCATGACGATCCGCGAAATTGACGGGATCGAGGCTGTGCGTGTGCATCTGGCGACGCCAGAGCGGTCCGTGTTCGTGCGCGACAAGAATGCGCCGAGCGCGTCCGTCATGGTCCGCCTGGCGTCAGGCAGGTCGCTTGGGCAAAGCCAGGTGGAGGCGATTGTGAATCTCGTGTCTGGTTCCGTGCCGGGCATGACAGTCGATGCTGTACGGGTCGTCGATCAGAATGGCCGGCTCTTATCTTCCGTAAAAGACCCAGAACTTGATGGGCTGGTTTTGCAGCGGGAACATGAAAGTAAATTGCAGAGCCAGATTGCCGCACTGCTGACCCCGCTGCTTGGCGACGGGAATTTCTCGAGTCAGGTGCAGGTCGAGCTGAACCAGGATGACGTGACGTCGGCCCGCGAAAGCTACGAACGCGAGGGAGCCGTGCGGAGCGAGAGCGAACGCAATGCGACCCGCGCGAATGGCGGGGCGATGCGCGGTGTGCCGGGTGTCACTGCAAATACACCGCCGCCCGATGCAGAGCTCGTCGATGAGGCTCCGCAGCCGAATGTGACGCAGGCAGAGGGCGCTGCTACAGGGGATAGTGAGACCTCCATCAGGCGCGATTATGAATTGGGACGCGAAGTCGCTGTCACCAATTCGCGTCCCGGATCTTTGATTAAACTCTCGGTCGCGGTTGCGGTCAGCGAGGCGGCCCTTGATGCCGCGGCTCCCCTCACAGCCGAGGAAGTTCAATCGCTTGTAAGCGCTGCTGTAGGAGCGAATGAGGAGCGCGGTGACCGGGTGGAGATAGCGATCAGCGCTTTTGGTTCAGCGGAGCTGACCGAACCGGCATTCTACGAACAGCCGTGGTTTGCGCAGGTGCTGCGCTATGCGACCGCCCTGATTGCAATCCTGCTGGTGCTGTTTCTGGTCATTCGACCCATGATGAAGCGGATGCGCCAGCCCGAGGCAGCGGGTTTGGACGCGGAAAAGTCTATGGACGCGGCAGGCCCCGGTTCTCCCGGCACTGCAACCGAGACGGGCGCGTTGTTCGAGGAGCTGCCCGAACAGGTTGAGCTCGCCCGCCGTCTTGCAGCTAGTCAGCCAGAACGCGCGGTTGAAGCCTTGCAACGCATGCTGGCCGCCCCGGCTGACCCTGCGCCCGGCGGGACCGTATAATGTCCGCCGCAATTGAAAAGAGCGGGGCTGATGCCGCGCCTGCGATTGCGAGCCGAGCCGACCGGGCGGCTATTTTTCTAATGTTGCTGGGCGATGAGGAGACCGCGACATTGCTTGCGCGTATGCAGCCGGATGAACTCCAGACGATCGGGAGTGCGATGGTGGCGCTGGGCGACATCGATCAACCCCAAATGGCCGAAGCCTTGCAGGATTTTGTCGCCGAGGCGGGCCGTGAAATCGTGACAGCGAAGGAGCGCGGGGGAAAGGTCCGGGCTTTGTTCGAGCGTTCCATCGGACCGATGCGGGCTGAGAGCATGATGGAACGGATCGGCGGCGAAGAAGCGAACAAGACAATCGAGATAGCGCGATGGTTGTCTCCCACCATTCTCATCAAGCTGATCGAAGGCGAACACCCGCAAATGATTGCGGCCCTGCTTCTGATGCTGGAAGCGGAAACGGCTGCAGAGATTCTGGCGCTGTTGCCGGATGACCAGCAGCCGGACGTAGTTGAACGGATTGCGCGTATGGGGCCGCTATCCGCGCGGTCCACAGCCATGATCGACCGATTGCTGTCACAGAAAATCGGAACGCAATTCGGCCCTGCTGCGCTTGCAATGGGCGGCCCGCGCGATGCTGCCAATCTTATCAATCTTGCCGCTGGCGATGTGCGCAACACGGTTTTGCCATCCATTGCCATACGCGATGAAGAGTTGGCGAAGGCTATCGAAGAGCAGTTGTTCACGTTCGACATGCTGCTTGAACTTGAGCCGCTCGACATGGGCCGCCTGCTGCGCGATGTTGAGAGTGAAAAGCTGGTCGATGCCCTCAAAGGACTCCCTGAGGAGCACCGCAATCCCTTCTTTGCGGCGATGTCGAGCCGAGCGGCAGACGGTATTCGAGATGAGATCGAGCTGCGCGGCAAGATGACCCGCAGCGAAGCCGAGGCTGCCCAGCGATCAATGCTTGAAGTGGCCAAGGGTCTTGTTGATCAAGGGGAGATATCGCTGGGGGCTGATGATGGCGAGTTCATCTGATCTGCTCGGTCTTTCCGGCGCAGCAGGCGCCTGCGCACCGCAATGGCTTGCAGCATTGACCGAAGAGGCCGGGTTTCAGGAAGGCCTGCCATTTCGCCCGGAAGAGCTGTCACAACCTTCCGGTGAAACTGAAAGGACAGGCGGTGAGCGTGATGCGATCAAGACAGCTTACAGCGAAGGCGAGGCTGCCGGGCGCGCCGCCGCCCAGTTAGAGGCGTCATCCCGGATTGAAGCGCTCAAGACGCTTAGAGCGACTTTCCGCACTCTTGACCAATCAGCGATGGACTGTCTGGCTGAGGAACTGGCCGCAACGGTGACGGTGCTGTGCGAGAAAATGTTCGAGAATGCGGCGCTTGATTTGGACGCTCTGATGATCCGGACCCGCAAGGCTGCTGAACGGATTGGCGGTGCCGGCGCCAGGATTACCATTCACATGAACCCGGAGGATCACGCCGCTCTCGCCGAAAGTCTGGCAGAGCAGTGGAATGTTGTCGCCGACCCCAAGATCGCGAGAGGCGGGCTGATTGCTGAGGGACCCGATGGAGCTTTGCATGATGGCCCCGCCGAATGGCGGCGGGCCATCAGGGAGGCGCTTGCGACATGATCGCTGAATTGCAGCTGGACCTGGAACGGATGCGCCGTGCGCCCGTGGCGTGCGGGCCGGTGCTCACCGGACGCGTGATTGCCTGCGACGGCGGCTTGGTGGAAGTCGCCGGATTGCCCTTGCCGATCGGATCGCTGGGCCAAATCGATAATGAGCATGGTGACAACAGTCTGGCCGAAGTGATCGGATTTCGCGGAGGCAATTCGCTGATGATGTTGCTTGGCGATATGGTTCTTTTGCGTCCCAATGCGCCGGTGCGCGCTCTTCCATCTGCGGGTGAAGTCCCTGTGGGTGAAGGTCTGCTGGGCCGCGCGGTTGACGGGTTAGGAAAGCCGATTGACGGCGGCCCTCTGATAGCTGCGCAAGAGAGCTGGCCGCTTGCGGGAAAGCGCGAAGGGGCGTTGGAACGCGCGCCTGTTACCGCACCGTTTGATTGCGGCGTCCGTACTATGAATGCTCTGGCTACGATGGGTGTTGGACAACGCATGGGTATCATTGCGGGATCCGGTGTGGGCAAGTCGGTGCTGATCGATACGATTGCCGATCATGCGGTGGCGGATATTGCCGTCATTGCCATGGTGGGAGAGCGTGCGCGTGAGGTTTCGGACTTTGTCTCCAAGCACATGGCAGGGATTATGCGGGGGCGAATGGTAGTCGTGGCTGTGCCAGCCGATCACGCGCCCAATCTGCGCCTTCGCGCGGCCCAATATGCCACTGCTATTGCCGAGTATTTTCGCGCTTCTGGCAGGAAAGTGCTGCTGGTCCTTGATAGTCTCACCCGTGTTGCGCATGCGGCGCGCGAGCTGGCAATGCTGTTGGGAGAGCCGGGTGCGGCAAGAGGGTATCCGCCTTCCGCGCTTTCAGCGATTACGAAATTGGTCGAGCGAGCGGGAAATTCTGCGCGTTCGGGCGGCGCGATCACCGGTCTCTACACAGTGCTTGCCGATGGTGACGATGTGCAGGACCCCGTGGTCGATACGGCGCGGGCGATTTTGGATGGGCATGTCGTGCTTTCGCGCGCGCTGGCAATGCGCGGTCACTACCCCGCGATTGACGTTCCGGCATCACTAAGCCGGGTGATGGACAGTGTCGTGAGCCATGCGGCAAGCGCAGATGCGCGCCAGCTTCGCCGTTTGATCAGCACGCGCGAGGAAAACCGCGATCTGGTGATGATGGGTGCTTATCGCGCCGGGACAGATCCGGTTCTGGATCGCGCGCTGGATTTGAGCGCGACCATTGACGATTTTCTGCAGCAAGATCGCGGGGAAGCCCGGTCAATGGCTGAAAGCCAGGCCCAGCTGGCCGATCTGCTCCATGGCTAAGGGCCGTAAGCAAAAGCTGCTTTCACTACAATTGCGGCAGGCAGACATTGCGCGCCGCAATGCGATGATCGGCATGGCGCGGGCCATTGATAGCGAGACACGCCATCGTAAGATTATGGAACGCAGCAGGTCGTTGATGAAGGATCTCAACCATAATCAGGGTGACCGGCTGGCCATCGATCTACGGGTACGACGCGCGTTTGCGAACGGGCTCAATACCATGGCGCGCGATAGCGACCTATCGGCAAGACAAGCCGGAGAAGAAGCGATGGCCCGTGCGAAGGATCTTGCCCGTGCCGAAGAGCGCCATCGCATTTTATCGCAGCGCCGCGATGAGACAGAGCATCAGATCCGGCGGCGCGACGCTCAAAGCCACGCGGCTACAGATAACGGCTTGGCACGCAAGCTGCATAGGTAGCGCCAAACACTCAAAGGAGCGAAGGCGTGATTTCGCAAGTACCCGAAACAGGCAAAATGCCAACGGAATTGGGCCGCGGCAATGGGCCGAACCTGCTGAGCGATAAAGGGCGTGAATTTGCCGAGAACATAGCCTCGTCAGAGTTTTCAGCCCTGCTTGACGGCGCTTTTGGTGAACAGGCTGCTGGTCTGAAGAACAGCTTGCCGCAGGCAGAAAAACTCACTTCCCGAGCGCCGGACAGCGATCCTGTTGTTCCGGCTGGACCCGGCAAGAAATTGCCGCCGGTTGGCGATGTATTGCCGCTGCCCAAAACGGGGTCCGGCAGCTCGGATGAGATCAAACCAGATTTTGAGATGCCGGTCAGCCGGGAACCCTTGCGCACCGCCATGGCCGGCAAGCCTGTTTCCGAGTTTGATCGGCCTGAGACAACACAAGGCTCGCGAACCGCAAGCACAGAAACCGCAGTCGAAACTTCCGAGACAGGCGGTGAAGCGGAGCTAGATACAACACTGGTTCCTGCGGCCGCTGAATTTTCCATTGATACGGACTCTCGTGATGATCCCCTGCCTGATGCGGTCACTCAATTGCGATCCGACTTGCGTTTGTCACCAGCCATGACTGGTCGGCCCGTGAAGTTCGAAATTGCGGACACTGAAACCGGCCCAGACCAAGTCAATCGAGCAAGTACGAACCGGCGCGCGATCACTGCTGCAGAAACCGGGGCGTCTCGGCTTTCCCAATCGCCTTACTCATCACCCGGGCGGTTTATGAGTGCCGAGCCGTTGCAGGCGGCCGAACATTCCGCAGAACCGGCCGCTCGAACCATGATCCTGCCTCCGGATCAGGGCCAATCTTCTGCTACTTCTCAAAGCGCACCCCCGCAGCAGCAGCTATCCTCTCTGTCAGGGAGCCTCGTGACCACTAGTTCCGCCAGCGTTGATCTTGCAGCGGGTATCCGCACCAGCCCTTCAGCCGAAAAGGCCGCCGAGCAAATTACGTCTGCGCGCGAACTGGACCGAAATCTGCGCCCGGAAATTTCAGTCCGCAATTCCGATTTCGGTTCGGTAAATATGCGGCTCGACACGTCTGGCGCGGACCTGCGGGCAACCCTTACGGCGCGCGATCCCGCATTTATCTCAGCGGTGCAATCTATCCTGGGCGATAGAGCGCAGTCGCCCGAAACCGGGGTAGTCAGCCCCGCTGCAGCGCGCGCATCAGAGATTGTCAGTGCCGCATCAAGCCAGAATCCTAGCGGGACGGGCAGCGGCACGCCCGGTCAATCCGATGGCCGCTACGGGTCTTCCCCAGGGTCTGATCAAGGACAGTCTCAACCATACAAAGACCAAAGAGAGGGCCAAGACAAAAGCCGATCGTCGCCGCAATCACATTTCAGCGACGGCGCGCCAGAGGACCGCACTGAAAGCGGCGCTCTATTCGCCTGATTGCAGACAAGAAAGCAGGGTTTAAACTCAGATGGCCAAGAAGAACCCATCAGCAGATAGCGAGGATTCACCCAAAAAGGGCGGTGTGCTTAAGCTTGTGCTCGGGGCAGTCCTGCTTTTGGGTGTTGGCGCTGGTGGTGCTTATGGAGCCTTTGCTGCCGGACTGTTCGGCACTGAGGCAGACGCGGGCCCCGACGAGCCGAAACTCGTTTTGAAAGGCGCCGAAGACCCCTTCGAATTTCTCGCGCCCGGTGAGAAAGATGATGGTTCGGCTCCGATTTACGGCGATGGCGGCAGTGAATATCGCACTGCATATTACAGCTTCGAAGACAGCTTCACGTCAAACCTATCGGACTCGCCGGGTCTGATCCAGGTGGAGATTGCTGTCTCAACCCGCCGTGACGGCAGGGTTTTGCAGTGGGTACACAATCACGAACTGGCCATCCGCTCTGCCATCCTCGTTGAGCTGGCCGCGACGCCTGAGGCCGATGTTTACAGCGCTGAAGGGAAGAAGCGGCTCACTGAGAGGCTTACCGAAGCGATCAACGCAGTGCTTGAGGAGAATGAAGGCTTCGGCGGCGTTGATGCTGTCCATTTCAAAGGGTTTCTCGTCCAATGAAGATGGCCCTCGATATCGACCGGTCCTTTACAGCTGAAAGGGTTGCCGCGCAGCATTGCGAAGAGCTGACCATGCGCGCAGCTTCGCCGGAAGAGCGTGCTGAGCAAGCTTCGTATTGGTGCTCGGCAATCGCCGAGTATGTCGCTGGCGAAACAGGACAACTGATACAGGCGGCTCCCCTTCGCGTCACGGTGGAGGGACCGCAGACAGTTTCCGGCGCACGTGCGCTCGAACAGATTGGTCTTGGCGGTGTTAACTGCCTGCTGCGCTGCGGAGGAGAAGACCGAACTGCTGTGTTCTCTGTCGAAACCGGTCAGGCGATTGCCCTAACCGATCTTTCCTTCGGGGGCATAGGAACAACGCCAGAGTCGCTTCCGGAAAGGATGCCCCATTCCGCGATGCTGCTCGTTGAGCAGATAGCAGGCCAGTTCGCTCAGGCGGCGGCGCACAGCTCTGGCGACAGTGACGAACAGGGCGGACAAGTCGTGTTGCGCAGCGAGAATGCAAAACGGATCGCTCCGTTCGGTAAAACCGATCAGGTCGCGGTATTTATCCTCGCAATCAGCGCATCCCAAGATAGGATTTGGCGCGCGACAATCGCGATGCCTGAAGCATTAAGCGACATCCTTATCCAAGCGGCGATGGGCAGTACCGCATCAGCTGACAAACAGAAGTGCGATACTTCGAAATCGGCCTTCACGGCCATTCCCTTCTCGCTGACCGCGGCGCTGGCTGAATTTGAACTCACAGTGGACAGGCTGAAACAGCTCGCACCGGGAGACGAAATACCGCTCGCGATAGGCCGTAATGTTCCTCTTTTCGTGAACGATTTGCCATTCGCAAATGGCACAATTGGTTCTTCTGGCGATCGCTTCGCTCTTCAGCTCAAATCTATCAAAGGAATAGGGGGCGATCATGAGCGACCTTAATCCCGGTTTGCATCGTTTCGGGCAGGTGAGTGTAAAGCTCTCGGTCGAGCTTGGGCGAACGCAAATGGCGTTGAAAGACGTGCTTGCGCTCGATGAAGGCAGCATCGTGGAGCTGGATCGACTTACTGACGAATTGCTCGATATTTCGGCCAATGGTCATATTGTCGCGCATGGAGAAGTTGTCGCACAAAACGGCAAATTCGCACTCCGCGTTGTCAGTCTCGCAGGCGATCAGCAGGACGCCGGTTCCCATCTGGCGCCTACGGACGCGCAGCCATGATGATTGACTACCTTTTGCGTCTGGCAATCCTGTTGCCGCTGCTGGGGCTGATGATCTGGGGCAGCCTCAAACTGACGCAGCGCCTCCAATCCCGGTTCACGGGGATGCAGCGCGGGAAAGGCGCAATCCGTCTTCGCGAAACGAGCCTGCTGGCACCGGGTATCAAGCTTGCCGTCATCCGCTTCCATGATCGCGAAATATTGCTGGGGTGCACGCGCAGCGGATTGGTTCGGCTGGCCGAGGTTAACGCACCGCAAGATACGGCTCAAAACTCCGAAGTTGCAGGCGAACCATCGTGAAAAGGCTCGCGCTGACTGCGGGATTGGTAATAGCCGCGAGCGCGGCGATTGATCCGCTCGCGGCTGCCAACGCAGCGGCGGGTGAAGCGCCCGCAGGCATTGGCAGTGCAATTGAACGCGCACTAGGCGAGGACGGCACAGGTGACGACACGCCGCTGAGTTTCTCGCTGCAGTTGTTGATCCTGATGAGCTTGCTCACGATCCTGCCTGCGCTGGTGTTAATGATGACCAGTTTTCTGCGCATTCTCGTCGTTCTGTCTATCCTGCGGCAGGCCCTCGGCCTGCAAGGGTCTCCGCCGACACAGGTGTTGGTCGGTCTGTCGCTGTTCCTGTCGCTTTTCGTGATGGCCCCGACGCTTGAGACGGTGAATGTTACCGCGATCCAGCCTTATGCCGCAGGTGCGCTATCAGCCGATGCTGCAATAGCCAGCGCAGGCGAGGCGTTTCACACCTTCATGTTGAACCAGACGCGAGAGCGGAATTTGATGATGTTTGCGGATATCGCGGGCGTGGGCGGCTTTTCCGTAGCCGACGATGTTCCGTTTTCCATCCTGCTACCGGCCTTTGTTACCAGCGAGCTGGAAACTGCATTCCAGATTGGTTTCATGCTGTTTTTGCCGTTTCTCGTGATCGACCTTGTGGTTGCGAGCGTGTTGATGAGCCTTGGGATGATGATGCTTTCCCCCACGATCATCTCGCTGCCGTTTAAGTTGCTGCTGTTTGTGCTGGTCGACGGCTGGGCGCTTTTGATGGGCAGTCTTGCGATGAGTTTTGCCTGACATGCAGGAGGATGCGCAGCTCCTTTCTCTGGCGGATCAGACCTTGTGGGTGACCGCGCTGATCGCTGGGCCAGTCCTTGTCGCGGCGCTTGTTATCGGACTGGTGGTAGGGATCATTCAGGCCGCCACGTCAGTCAACGAGCAGACGCTGACCTTCGTGCCCAAACTCGCGGTGGTTGCGGTGGTTTTCGTGCTGCTCGGCGGTACGATGATGGCATTGCTTGGCGAATTTCTCGAAGAAATCTTTGCTCAGATTGCCACTCTGGCTGTGTAAACCATAGCCAGGGCCGCACCGTGGAAGTTCTCGATTTCGGATATGCCAGTCTCGAGGCGCAATTGTGGCAGATATTGTTTCTGTCGATACGCAGCGGCGCTGCGCTGATCGCTGCGCCGATGATCGCCGGGATGAGCGTGCCATTCCAGCTGCGCGCACTGCTTGCGATAGTCTTTTCGATCTTCATCGCCAGCTGGGTGCCTCTGCCGCCGATCCCTGAAATGATGAGCTTTGCGGCCCTGCTTGCGGTTGTGCAGGAAGTGGTGATCGGAACGGTGCTCGGCTTTATCTTGCAAATTGCATTCGCAGTTCCGCAAATTGCAGCTGAACAGATTGCCGGCACAATGGGCCTCGCAATCGCGACCTCGATAGATCCCAACAGCGGCGCGCAATCCGGCGCAGTCGGGACTTATTTCGGACTGATCCTCACATTGCTCTTTTACGCCATAGGCGCGCATTTGCTGTGGTTCGAATTGTTGATTGAAAGCTACCGGTTGTTGCCTGCGGGAACGGTTGCGTTCGATCCGGCTAGGGCCGGGGACGTCGTACTGTTTATGGGGCACGGGCTGGCGGTTGCCGCCGCGATTGCGTTTCCGGTGGTTCTGGTGTTGCTGCTGGTCCAGACCGTGACCGGCGTGATTTCTCGCTCGGCCCCGGCGCTCAATCTTTTCGCTCTGGGCCTGCCTGCTGGCGTGCTGGCAGGAATCGCCGCGCTCGTCGTGGTCATGCCAATCATAACCGGCCAGTTTGCCGATCTTCTGGAAGCAGCCTTGCGACAGGTGGAAGCGCTCCTTACCGAACCTGGAGGCTCCGTATGAGCGAGGAAAATTCAGGCGAGAAGACGTTCGAGCCAACACCCAAGCGCAAATCCGATGCCGCGCGAAAGGGCGACGTTTTGCGTTCGCGCGAACTGGGAACGGCAGCTGGTCTCGCCACCGGCATTGCCGTGCTGACACTGGTTGGCGGATGGCTGTTTGACAGTATGAAAAACGTTGCTGCCAATGGCTTTATTTTTGATCGCAGAGCGATCGAGGATATGCAGCCAGGCAACCTGTTTTCAGACATCTCGGCCGAGGTGATGCCACCGGTTATCGTCATCGGTCTTGCGGTCGCGATAATGACGACAGCGTCCCAATTACTGCTGGGCGAAGGGCGCTTTGTTCCATCCAGCCTGAAGCCAAAGGGTTCGAGGATCAATCCGCTCTCGGGGTTAAAACGCATTTTCGGAACACAGGGCCTCATTGAGCTTGGCAAAAGCCTGCTCAAGCTGGTCCTGCTGGGCGGCATTGCATGGTGGTGGGCCACGGGGAATATCAGCGATCTTTTCGGGCTAGGCCGGGTTCCGCTCGAAGCGCAGCTTGCTTTTGCCTGGGATGCAGGCCTCTCGCTGGTGGGGCTGCTGGTTATCGGGCTGGTCGTTATTGCAATGGTCGACTATCCCGCGCAGCTGTTCCAGCGCAACAAACGGCTCAAAATGAGCCACAAGGACATGCGCGAGGAAATCAAACAGTCCGAAGGGTCGCCCGAAGTCAAGATGGCGCGGCGTCAGCGGCAACGCGATCTCGCGCGCGGCGGCGTCGCAAGGGCAATGAAGGACGCACAATTTGTCATCGTGAACCCGATGCATTTCGCAGTTGCTTTGACTTACGACCCCGATATCGCGCCTGCGCCTGTCCTGCTTGCGAAGGGCCGGGGTGAAACGGCGCTGGCGATGCGGGACATCGCAGGCGAGAACGATCTGCCCATCCTGCATTATCCGCGCCTTGCCCGCGCAGTGTATTTCACGACGCGGCAAAACCAGATGGTGCGCGAGGAGCTTTATGTCGCGATTGCGTCTCTCGTGGCATTCGTCCTTTCGCTCAAGCGGGGCGATTCGGTTCGCAAACCCGTGATCAGCGTTCCCGATGCGCTGCATTTCGACGCCGATGGCCGCGCGATAAGCAAGGGAAAAGACCCTTAAAACCTCGCCGATCCTGCCGTTCTTGCTGGCATGGATAATCCCGGCTCATCAATTCTTACCGCTCTCGGCGCTGGCAGCGGGATCAACTTCATTCAGCTCGCCGATGATCTGTCTGATGCCACATATGCGTTTCAGCGAGACAATCTGGAACAGCGCAACGCCAGCCTCGAAGCACGCATCTCAGCCGCGTCCCTGCTGCGCGGATCGCTGAGTGAGCTTGCAAGCGCTTTGGGTGACCGCGTGCGCAATGGGGATCTTGCGCCCCGCGCGCAGCTGGGCAACCCATCAGTGGCGACAGTTACGACTGCTGCGGGCACCAGCCCGGCAGGCGCGTTTTCGCTTGAGGTCACAGCGCTGGCCCAGTCGCAGACACTTGTTTCGCGCAGCTATGCAAGCGCTAGTGATCTGGTTGGAGAAGGCAATCTCCGCATTCGTTTCGGCACAGTCGATGGAGCTGGTTTCTCCGAGGATGCGTCGCGTGCAGCGCTTGATATCGCCATCGCCGCTGACGAAACCCTTACCAGTGTTGCCAGCCGAATTGGCAGCGAGAGCGGCGGCGCGCTCACCGCCTATGTCGCGCAGGGACCAACCGGCGCGCAATTGGTGATCAAGGGAGAGCAAGGCGCGGTGAACGGGTTCACTCTGGAGGGGCAAAGTTCATCTGCAAGCCCGACCGATACGCCGGGCGATCTTGGCTATCTCTCATGGTCCCCCGCGAGCGATTCCGGCGAGCTTCGCCAGACCGCTGGCGATGCGGTTTTCCTGCTCGACACCGTGGAGCAGCGCAGTCAGAGCAACACCGTGACCGGCCTACCTCAAGGAATGACATTGGAGCTGCGGCAAACCAATATTGGCGCGCCGACCACCATCACCTTTTCCAATAACCAGTCCGCAATCACGCAGGTCATGAGCGATTTTGTTGCAGCCATGAATGATCTTGCGGAGCTGCTCAATGAAACGGCCGCCGCTTTTGGCGGAACTCTCGCCAATGATGCGGGTGCTCGCGAGCTAAAGCGTGATCTGGCAAGGCTCACGAGTGCAACTGTCATGCCGGGGGCTGCTCCGGGTGAACCTAGCACGCTCGCCGATCTCGGTCTCTCGTTAAACCGGGACGGCACCTTCCGGCTTGATACGGCAAGGCTGGAAGAAACGCTTGCGACCAGTCCTGAAGGCGCGGCAGCGATGTTTACAGCCGGGCCATTTGGCCTGTTTGCTACGATTGATAATCTGGCACGCGAGACCGCGTTGACGACCGATCCCGGGTCACTGGGCGGCTCTGTGCGTCGCTATAACAACCAGGTTGAGCGTAACGAGGAGCGCCTGACACGCATAGCCGAACAGCAGGACCGCCTGCGAGAGCGTCTGACGCGAGATCTGGTCGCTGCGGAAACTCGGATCGCCAGCTCGCAATCGACGCTGACATTCTTGCAGCAGCAAGTCGAAATCTGGAATGCGGACAGCTGAGCCGAAAGGATAATGGCGTGATGATGCTCAGTCAAAGCCCCTCTGCCACGTATCGCAGGATCGATCTGGATGCACGGATCGAAGCGAGCGCCGGCAACGACCTCACCCGGATCTGTCTGGAAGAGGTCGTGCAGGCGCTGGGGCAGGCGCTCGCTGCGCTTGAACGAGGGCCTCAAGCGAAGCCTGCCGTGCCGCTTGCACGAGCGCATTCTATCGCGCTGTGGCTGGGGAGAACAGTGGCTGCGAACAATCCGCTGAAAGCCGAACTTACCCGGTTTTACGGTGGGCTGGCGAGCTTGATCGCACGCAACATAGGGGACGCCCGGAAAGGAGAAATTGCGCAGGCTCGCACTGACTTTGCCGATGTTCTTGCGGCGCTTGGCGTGCCTGGGTGACGGATAGCTAGTCCGCAAACTCCCTGATGATACGTGCGGCATCGGCGGGATCTTCAAACGGGTGAAAATGCGTCATATCCGGGCGCGGCATATCGGTGCCATTGGGCATGGTCTGCGCGAGCAGCGGCCAAGTGGGTGAGCTTTTAAAATCCTGAATGTTGGTTTGCTTGGCGCGGACGATCAGCGTGGCGACATCCAACCGCGCCATTACATCAAGGATAGCAGGATTGGAGCGCCCGGCGGCATATACGCTGGCCTCCATTTCAGGCGCGCATGCGAGTTCAAAACCCTGGCCACTAGGTTTCGGCTGCAAACCGAACCGGCAATAATCCTCGAAGACGCGGCGGTCGAAGAGATCATAGGGATCGCGATCCCTAAACCGATCGATCATCGCCTCTACACTGTCGAAATCGCGTCTGCGTTTACTGGTTGGATGCGGATTGTCGGGCGTGAACAACGGCTCCTGCGGAGCGTAGAATTCGGGTGCAAGGATTACCGGATCAAACAGAACTAGCTTGGCAAATGCTCCGACGCGTTCGGATGCCGCCTGCGCGAGCGTGTGTGCGCCCATCGAATGGCCGATGCCTATCGCATCACTGATGTCGAGCGCGTCGATAAATGCGGTTGCATCGTCAGAAAAGCTGCGAAGTCGGTCAATTGGCCCTCCGGTTGAGCGCCCGTGCCCGCGCAGGTCGATCGAGAGCACGCGGCGACGGGGAAAATGGTCAATCACCGCATCCCAGACTCGCGCGTGAAAACCGGTGGCATGGGCGAAAATGAGTGGCCGGGCATCGTCTGTGCCCGGCCATTCGAAATAAGAAAGCTCGATGCCGTTGACAGGCAGCGTTCGTGCAAGCGGCGTCATGCCTCGCGGGTATCTTCCGCAGGCGCGTCAGGCAAGACCGCCTTCAGCAGGAAAAAGCCTGCGAGCGCGGCCACCAATGAACCTGAAAGCACACCGAGTTTAACCGCATCCACCTGCGCTGGATCGGCAAAGGCGAGGTTGCCGATGAACAGGCTCATCGTGAAGCCAATCGCGGCCAGTAGTGAAAGCCCGTGAATCTGCTTCCAACTGACATTTTCCGGCAGCTTGGCGAACCCGGCTTTGACGCCGAGATAGGCAAATCCGAAAATGCCGATCTGCTTGCCGATGAGCAATCCGAGCGCGATGCCCAGCGGCAGCGGTGCGAGCAGGTCTGACGGAGCAATTCCGATTAGCGAAACTCCGGCATTGGCGAATCCGAAAATTGGAATGATCAGGAAGGCTACCCAATAATGCAATCCATGCTCCATATCCTCTAGCAGCCGCTCGCCGTGGCGCGTGACCATGGGTACGCAGAAAGCCGCAGCCACACCCGCGAGCGTGGCGTGGACACCGGATTTGAGTACGAACACCCACATCAGCACGGTGAGCAAGACATACGGAATGCGCGATCCGAACTTGGCCCTGCCGATCAGCGCAAGAACAAGCAGGGTAAAGCCCGCGCTCAGCAGCATGTCGACTTTCAGCTCGCCCGAGTAAAACAGCGCTATGATGGTAATAGCGCCGATATCGTCGATAACTGCAACAGCAAGCAAAAGCGCCTTGAGCGCAACGGGAACTCTCGGACCAAGAAGCGAAAGGATGCCGAGCGCAAAGGCAATATCGGTCGCCGCCGGAATCGCCCAACCGGCAATGCTTTCCGGCGAATTCCAGTTGAACGCGACGAAGATTGCTGCGGGGATAGCCATTCCGCCGATTGCGGCGATTAGAGGAAGCGATGCCTTGTCCCAGCTCGACAATTGGCCTTCAAGAACTTCACGCTTCACCTCCAGACCAATAAGGAAGAAGAAGATCGCCATAAGTCCATCGTTGATCCACAAGAGCAGTGGCTTATCAATCGCGAACGAACCGTAAGACAGGTTGAGCTTGGTCTCGAGTGTGCCGAAATAAGCACCAGCCATAGGCGTGTTGGCAATGACCAAGGCAAGCGCTGCCGCGACAATCAATACGATCCCGCCTGCACTTTCCTGTTTGAGGAAGTCTTTCAGCGCAAAGCCTACTCGATCAATCATGTCCCGCCATCCTTATCCTAAAATCCCGTGATACACTGTTGCATGAACGCACCGATCACACTTAGGTGCCCGTAAATCGGCTATTTCAAACCGATAATCTTGCGCCGCGATCGATTGACAATTGCCGCGCGGTAAGGGAACGCGCATTTCAGCCCAAAATTTCAGTTAATATGTCCCCTGCGGAGATCCCCTTTGTCCACTATCCATCAGGCAGGCCCGGTCGATACGACCGAGTTCCGCAAGCTAATGAGCTTGTTCGCCACGGGTGTATGCGTGGTTTCCTTCGCACAGAACAGTGAGGATGACACAGGCGGCATATCCGGAATGACGATCAATTCGCTCGTTTCCGTCTCGCTTGAGCCGACCTTGATCTGCTGGAGCCTGCACAACGATTCCAGCCAGTTCGAGGATTATGTCGGTGCTCAAGAATTTGCGATCAGCATTCTTGCCGATGGGCAGCAAACGATTGCGCGGCGTTATGCAGCGCGCGGCGACACAGCGCTGAACCGCGATGATTTCGATTACACTGCACGCGGGTTGCCGGTCATACGAGGGGCGCTGGCCACAATTGAGTGCAAGCTGTGGGAAGCGTATCCTGCGGGTGACCATACGATGATATTGGGAGAGGTCGCGGCAATGCAAATCCTTGGTCCAGCTGCCGAGCCGATAGCGCTCGGATTTTTCGGAGGGCGCTTTTGCGCGATTCCATCGTGAGCACTGAAGATAATTTTGCAACGCGCCGCCGGCTTCTAAAGGCAGCAGCAGAGCAATTCGCTGAGCGCGGCTTTTACGGTGCCAGCATCGCCCGAATTGCCGGCGAGCTTGGTCTGACAAAGCAGGCTTTGCTCTATCACTTCAAACGCAAAGAAGACCTTTACGCAGAAGTGTTGAAAGGGATATCCGATCGGCTTCTCTTGGCAATGCAAGGCGCACAGGAGGTTGGTCAGCCGCCGGAGAAGCGGCTGGAAAAAATAGTGCTGGCGATTTACGAATCAGCCTTGGAAAACCCTGTCGACGCCAAGGTTCTGATGCGCGAATTGCTCGACAATCAGCGCAAGGACGTGCCTGAGGAGGAACGCTATTTGAAGGTGTTTCTGGACTCCATCGTCGGCATGCTTGACCAGATCGACGGTGTCTCGCAGCTGCCGTTCGCTCAGAAACTGGCCCGGATCTATGCGGTCATTTCATCAATCGAGTACTTCGCCGCGTCCGGTTTTGTCATTGCGCGTTTCTACGGCGAAGACGAATATGAACGTATCTGTGAAGCCTATGGTTACGAACTCAAGGGACAGGTGCGGCATCTGGTAACGCCGGCAGGCTGAAGACGGGCTCTGGCGGGGCTAAACCTCGACAGGCTTAAAAGCGGTTGCTGCATCGCCGGTATTGGGCGTGCCTTCGGCATCCATCACCAGCAGCCTGACCTCGCCTGCGCGGGCACAGGGCCGATGTTCCGTTCCTTTGGGAACGACGATCAAATCGCCTGCTGAAAGGTGCTCTGTGCGGTCGCGGAATTCCATCTCCAGATCACCAGCAATAACCAGGAACAGCTCGTCAGTGTCATCATGCTTGTGCCAGTGGAAATCGCCTTCGACCTTGGCAAGACGCACTTCGTTTCCGTTGTAGCGTGCCGCAAGACGCGGAGCCCATTGTTCTGAAAACTGGGCGAATTTCTCATCGAGCGTGACCTTTGCAGGCGCGGCCATCAGTATACCACCACGCTGCGGATACTTTCGCCTGCATGCATCAGGTCAAAGCCTGTGTTGATTTCTTCCAGCGTCAGTTTGTGGGTTATCATCGGATCGATCGCGATCTTGCCGTTCATGTACCAGTCGACGATTTTTGGCACGTCAGTGCGACCTTTGGCTCCGCCAAAGGCTGTGCCGCGCCAGTTCCGTCCCGTGACCAACTGAAAGGGGCGCGTCGCGATCTCCTTGCCTGCTTCCGCCACGCCGATGATGATCGAAGTGCCCCAGCCTTTGTGACAGCATTCGAGCGCCTGACGCATCACGTCGGTGTTGCCGGTGCAGTCGAACGAGTAGTCCGCGCCGCCATCGAGCATCTCGACCAAGTGCGCGACCACGTCCGACGTC
>CALLQC010000035.1 GCA_938015255.1 uncultured Erythrobacter sp. | reverse complement strand
AATCTGCGCAGCTATATCGAAGACCTGGAAAAGCGTATGCGCGATGCAGCGGCGAACCTCGAATTCGAAGAAGCGGGCCGCCTGCGCGACGAAATCCGGCGGCTGGAAAATGACGAGTTGGGCTTGCCGGACAGCGAGAAGAAAGCGCCAAAGGTCGGCCGCTCTGACGCAGGCCGCCCCGGCACGCGCAAGACGCGCTACGGGAAGACCCGGTACAAACGTATGGGTGGGAAACCTTGAGAATAATCGCTACTCTCCCGCTCCTAGCCCTCGCCGCCTGCAAGCCGCCGCCCACAGACGCGGGGCTGGACCGCGAGATGCCTGCGAGCGAGCCGACCTATGCGTCCGAGCCGCTGCCCTCGCCTGACACCGAAGGCGCGATGTGGGCGCAGAGCAGTGAGGCCGATCGCATCATTTACGGGGTTCCGGGTCAGCCTGCTCTGGTCTCGCTGACCTGCGTTGACCGCGATGGGCAATCCGATTTGCTGCGCATCACTCGCATTTCTCCGGCGGACGAGAATGCCGAGGCGCTGCTGGCGATGGTGGGCAACGGCTCCATCGGCCGGCTGGAGGTTGATGCGACGAAAATCGGATCGCAAACGGTCTGGCAGGGTCAGGCACCGGCTGCCGATACCGTGTGGGAGCCGCTGTCAGGTCCGCGCCAGATTACACTGACGGTTCCGGGCGCAGGGATGGTTACTCTCAACCCCAGCGACGCGCCGAGCGCATTTGTGGACGAATGCCGGGGGATCGCACCTCCAGTACCGCCAGCTACCGGTCCTACTCCTGAGCCTGAGCCTGAGCCTCCAGAAGATCCGGCGTAAGCACCTGCGGCAATTGCTCGGCCTCCTCGCCGGGCGCATACCATAGGTAAAGCGGCACTCCCGCTGCGCCCTGCTCGGTCAGGAACATCGTAATCTCCTCGTCACGCACGGTCCAATCGCCGACCATGGTGATGACGCCCGCCTTCTCAAAGGCATCCGCCACTGCCTCCCGCTCGATCGCGATGCTTTCATTGACTTTGCAGGTCACGCACCAATCGGCTGTAAACCACAGAAATACAGGCTGCCCTGAGCGTCGCGCCTCGGCCAAAGCCTCCCGGCTGAACTCAAGCGGCTGATGAATTGATTCTTTGGTCTTGCCTGCTTGCGCTGCATAGCTTGATGGCAGGGCAAAGGCTCCGAAGATTAGGAACGGTGCAGCGACCAGGCCGAATGCGGGCCACGCCATCTTGCCCGCTTTCTGCAAGCGCCCGACTACCGCCAGCGCCAGCACGATACCGAACAGCATCACCAGTGCGAAAATGCCGAAGCCGCGCCCGCCCAACTGCACGGTCAACCAGATCAGCGCGAGCGCGGTCAGGCCCATCGGGATCGCCATGATGCGGCGGAACCGGTCCATCCAAGCACCGGGCTTGGGCAGCATGCGCCGCAATGCGGGCACAAAGCCGATCAGCAGGAATGGCAGGGCAAGTCCCAGACCCAGCATAGCGAACAGCATCAAGGCAACCGGAGCCGGAAGGAGCAGCGCCGCGCCCAAGGCTGCGGCCATAAACGGCCCGGTGCACGGCGTCGCTGCAACCGCTGCCAGGATCCCCGTTGCAAATGCCCCGCGCCCTTGACCGCTCCCCGTATCAATGCTGGGCAATTCAAACACTCCGGCGAAATTCATCGTGATAGCGGTGGCCAGCACCAGCAACGCGATCACAACTGCGGGGCTTTGCAGCTGGAACGCCCAGCCGACCTGCTCGCCCGCCGCGCGCAGGGCCAGCATGATCCCGCCCAGCGCAACGCAAGACAGCACCACGCCTGCCGTATAGGCCAGCCCCTCACTGCGCGCCGCGCCCTCGCTCTCGCCTGCGCGGGCCAGAGAGATGGCCTTTAGCGAAAGGATCGGGAAGACGCAGGGCATTATGTTGAGGATCAAACCACCCACCAGCGCGCCCAGGATCAGCGTCCAGAGCGGCGGAACATCGGCGCCGACCGGTCCCGCTATCTTGATGCCCGCTTCAGGCACTTCGCCCGGCGCTGCTTTAAAGCGCACGCCAGTTCCATCACCGAACGCGAGGATGCCGGAAACCTCGCTGGCATCGCCAGTTCCAAATTGATCGAGCGGAAGTTCGGCGACCAGAGTGTCACCATCACGCATAAAGGTCTGGATTGCTGCGTATGAAACCAGCCGTGTGTTCGATACAAACAGGTGCGGGGATGACAGTGGCACGCTTTCAGGCAGGGGTATCGCCACGCGAAGGCGATCTGCGCGCAGTTCAAACGCTCCCTTGGCATCAAGGAGCGGTGCGACCTCAGCGCGCCAGCGCGCAAAATCGCCGCCCATGCCTATCGTCAGCACGGCATCCTGCGGCACACAGACACGATCAGTACAGGCGAGATACTCGACATGTCCGGAGACTGCAGGGACGGAGGACACCGCCGCCCCTGCTGGCACGCTTACAGGTACGAGAACGGCATATTCGCCTTCGTAAATGTGGTTCATCAGGCCGGAAATCAGCAGCGTGTCAGGCACCGGGTAAAGCGGCTCACCCATCTCCCAGCCATCGGGCAGCGCAAGGCGGAGCATCATGCCCTGCCCGGCATCACCGGGGTTGGACCAGTAACCGTGCCATTCAGGCGCGCTGGGATTGAACTTGAGCGCGAGCATCCACTCTTCGCCCGCCTGCGGCATCCCATCGGCAAGCAGCTCTGCCGAAATGTTCTCATCACCGTAGCGCGCCTCGCTCGGAATGTCCTGAGCCCCGGCCGGGACAGCCAGCATTGCAAACAGTGCAACGAGCCATGCAACGAAATGACGCGCGGTGGTGATGATGGAACTTGCCTCTGACACGGCGAAACCTCTAGGCGGGAGAAATGGTATTCGCAATGAACACGCGCAAGGTGACAGCAGGCACATGAACGAATCTCGCGATCTTCTTATTCTGGGCGGCGGACTTGTCGGTATGACACTGGCGCTCGCCGCCGCCAAAAAAGGCATGTCCAGCCATGTCATCGACCGCGCCGATCCGGCGGAGCTGACGGCAGAGGGTTTTGACGACCGCGCCACCGCGATCTCGACCGCGAGCTGGCACCTGTTTCGCAATATCGGCATTGCCGAGGGGCTCGAAGAGTTCGCCTGCGACATCGCCAGCATCGCCGTGACCGACCAGAACCTGCCGGGCCGGATCGATTTTCAGCCCGAAGCGCATGAAGGCACGCTGGGCCGCATGTTCCCCAATCGCCGGCTGCGCCTCGCCTTGTTCGAGGCGGCAGCAGACGAGCCCTTGATCAACTGGGTGTCAAAAGCCGAAGTGATTGAACGTCAGCGCAGCGAATATGGCGCAGCCGCGGTGGTCAGTGTCGAAGGGGGCGAGCCACAAAAGCTGAAAGGCCGCCTTATGGTCGGCGCGGAAGGTCGCGGTTCTCCCACACGGGACGCTGCGGGCATCACGATTGCCAAATGGGATTACAAACACCGCGCGATTATCGCAGGCCTCACCCATTCCAGACCGCACGGCAATGTTGCGTGGGAAATCTTCTATCCCGCAGGCCCTTTCGCGCTGTTGCCGATGAACGATGATGCCGATGGCACGCATCGCAGCTCGCTGGTTTGGACCGTTTCGGAAGAGGATGGCGCCGGCGTCGTCAAACTGGGCGACCGCGCGTTCATGGCAGAGGTTCAAAAACGCATGGGCGATGTGCTGGGCGAAGTGACCAGCGTGGGAGCAAGATCTAGCTGGCCGCTGGGCTTTCATCATACGGCCAAGATCACGAGCGAGCGGCTGGCGCTGATTGGCGATGCAGCGCACGGCATTCACCCGATTGCAGGGCAGGGGCTGAACCTTGGCCTGCGCGATGCCGCTGCATTGGTCGAGGTTCTGGCTGATGGAGCGCGGATCGGACTTGATCCGGGCGATGCTCAGCTGCTGAAGCGTTACGAGAACTGGCGCGGGCTAGACAGTTTCATGGTCGCGCTCGCCACTGACGGTCTTACGCGGCTGTTCGGCGTGCCGGGCAAAGCTGCCAGCGCGGTGCGCAGGCTCGGCATGGCCGGCGTTCAGCGCACAGGAGCGCTCAAAACATTCTTTATGGACGAAGCCCGCGGCGTATCCGGCGATCTGCCGGAGCTGTTAAAAGCCTAGTTTTCGGCGCTAGTTCTCAACCGGACTGCGCTGGTTCACCAGATTGCCAGCGCCATCGCGCAGACCGCTCTGATCGAGCACGGCTGCCGTTTCGATATTCTCAAGCGCGGCCATTGCATCGCGGAATTTTTCAGCATCGGCAATCCATGCCTCCGCTTTGTCTGCACCGGGCATATTGCGGATTTCGTCGATTGCGTTTTGGTAACGCCCCTGTTCAAGCGCAAAACGCGCCCGCTCAAGCCTGCGTTCCGGCTGGGGTGACGGCGTGCTTTCACGGCGGATTACAAACAGTGAACCCAGTTCGTCGCGCAGCTTGGCCCAGCTTGGCCCTTCGTCACTTTCCGTAATCTGCGGCCCCAATCCCTCAAGCCGCGCCAGCAATGTATCGATCCGGATCGGCGGATCGCTGCGCGAAAAATTGATGATGGTGTTGACTGCGTTGGGCCGCTGGTCGCCAAATCGCAGCCGCAATTGGTCCGCCAGATAGCCAAGCTCCGCCCCGCGCTCAATCGCGCGGCGGGTGGCAAAGGCGATAAGCAGTCCCTCTGCGCGCGCGGCATTGCCGGCGGCGGCCTGTGCCTGAAGGTCTAGCCGGGCCAGCCTCTGTTCGGCGGCTGCAAGCCTCTGGTCCAGCCCGCCTTGCTGCTCTGCCAATCCGGTCACAGCCTCAACCGCTTCTTCTGCGTTTTCTGGCTCTATCGGCTCGGATAGCGGGGTCGGAGACGGAGAAGTCAGCGCGGTCGGCGATGCGGCCGGGCCCGGATCAAGCGCCGCCGTCTCCTCTATCGTAACCCCTGTCTCTTCTGTCTGATTGGCATTGTACCAGACGACATAACCCACCAGAGCGCCGCCGATGGCGAAGGAAGAGAGCGCTGCGAGAAGCACCCCTTTGCCCGATGACGGCTTTCGCCGGCTGCCATATTTCGATTCCATTGTATTCCGATCCACGACCCTTTGCGCTCCCACCAGAGCAAGGATATTTGTTACATTATTGGCACAGAGCGCGCACCATGGCCAGAAGGTCGGCATCCCTGGGGCGCTCTGCGACGTGGATATCCGCCCAACCCTTGCCCGCAGATGAAGCGATGCGGGGGCCAAAAACAGCCAATTGCAGCCGGCCCCGATCGATTGAGAGACGATCGCATTCGGCGGCGAAATGCTCGGCTGCTATTGCGGAATGCAGCAACACGATCGCACGATCACTGCTCAGCCCAAGCCCGGCAGGATCGAGCGGCAGGGCTGCGCTTTCATATGCGATGACAGTTCGAATGCTGACGCCATCAGGCGGGGAAAGCGGCACGTGCTGCCTGCCGGATATGCGCAGCAATCTGAGCGGTGGTGCAATCGCATCCAGCACCAATTGCAGCCCCCCACTGCCCACTGCCGCAACCTGCAAACCAGCATCCTTGCAAACAGATTGCGTATGATCTCCAACAACATAGGCAGGTTTATCAAGAAAATGGGTGAGCTGTGTCCCGCCGTGCCGGACGGCGTTCGCGCTGCCGATCAACAGCGCGTCTACGCTCGCTGGATCGGGCGCATCCCATACAACCGGGCGGATTTCGAAAAGCGGCATGCCGTGAATGTCGAGACCGAGTTTTCGCCCCGCCTCCAGCGTGGCCGAAAGCCCCGGCTCGGGCCGGATGGCAATGATCTGCGTCACGCGTCCGGCTGAAACAGCTTGGTGATTTCAGGCGATGCCCGGCCCAGCAGGTCCGCTGCGAGCGTGCGCACCGGTCCGTGATCCCGTGCGGAAAACTCGGTTTCGCCCTCAACCCGCTCGCTGCCATCGCTGCTAAACACCGCCGCGCGCATTGAAAGGATCTCGCCCGTCCCTTCGCACAACACAGCGACAGGCGAGTGACAAGTGCCACCCAGTGCCGCCAAAAGCGCCCTTTCCGCTTCCAGTTCGGCGCGGGTCGGCGCGTGATCGATTGCCGAAAGCAGTGCGGTTGCAGCGGCGTCGTCTGCGCGGCATTCCAGCGCGATCACGCCCTGCGCAGCGGCCGGAATCCACTCGCCGCTATCCAGCGGGTTGCCGACCTGCGACTGGCCCAGCCGTTCAAGCCCCGCGGCAGCCAGAAATGTTACATCCGCCTCGCCAGCTTCCAGCTTGCCCAGACGCGTCGCCACATTGCCGCGAAACGTAACCACTTTGCAGTCGGGCCGAAGGTTGAGGAGCTGCGATGCACGGCGCGGCGCACTTGTGCCCACGATTGCGCCCTGCGGAATGGCGGCGATGCTTGCCGCGCCAACCAAAGCGTCACGCCGGTCAGCGCGCGGCAGGAACGCCCCGAAATGGAAGAGATCGGGCCGGATCGTCTCTACATCCTTTGCCGAGTGGACCGATGCATCGATCTTTCCCTCGGCAAGCCAGGCGTCCAGTTCTTTCGTCCAGAGCGCTTTCCCACCGATTTCTGCCAGCGGACGGTCCAGCACCTTGTCTCCGCTGGCAGTCACCGGAACCAGTTCGACCGCCTCCTCGCTCCAGCCATGCGCGGCGCACAGCCGAGCGCGAGTTTCCACCGCCTGCGCCATCGCCAGCGGCGAATTGCGCGTCCCCAACCGGAGTTTTACCACCCCGTCCTGTGTATTGTTTCCCGTCACATTGCTTGCTCTAGCGAGCCGAAACACTAAGTGGAAGATCAATGGGATCGGAACCGCACATTGTCCTGGGAATAGAGTCGAGCTGCGACGAGACTGCGGTGGCTCTGGTGCGCACAGACCGAACGATTGTGGCCCAGCGTATCGCCAGTCAGGAAAAGGAACATGCGCCCTATGGCGGCGTGGTGCCCGAAATCGCGGCGCGCGCGCATGCGGAACGGCTCGCCCCGATGCTGGAGGCGGTGATGCAGGATGCCGGGCTTAGGCTAAGCGATGTGGATGCGATTGCGGCAACCGCCGGGCCGGGCCTGATCGGCGGTGTAATGGTCGGGCTGGTCAGCGCAAAGGCGCTTGCGATGGCATCGGGCAAGCCGTTGCTCGCGATCAATCATCTTGAAGGGCACGCGCTTTCGCCGCGGCTGGCGGATGAGGCGCTTGGTTTCCCCTATCTCCTCTTGCTGGTCAGCGGCGGGCATTGCCAGATCCTGTGCGTCGAGGGCGTCGGACGATATCGCCGGCTAGGAACAACCATTGACGATGCCCTGGGTGAGGCATTCGACAAAACGGCAAAAATCCTAGGTCTGGGGTATCCGGGAGGCCCCGCGGTCGAAAAGCTGGCACGCGAAGGCGACCCCGGCGCTGTCCCCCTGCCGCGCCCGCTAAAAGGTTCAGCGGAACCGCATTTCTCTTTTGCGGGTCTTAAAAGCGCAGTGCTGCGCGCGGTCGAGAGCGGTGAGCACAGGGCCGCCGATATTGCCGCAAGTTTTCAGCAGGCCGCCGTCGATTGCCTGATCGACCGGCTCAATAAAGCGCTCGGTGCGTGCGGCACCATGCCTGCGCTTGTTGTCGCAGGCGGCGTGGCTGCCAATATGGCGATCCGCGGCGCGCTGGAAGAGCTCGCCTTGCAGCGCGGCATGCGCTTTGTCGCTCCGCCGCTGGCGCTGTGTACGGACAATGCTGCGATGATCGCATGGGCGGGCTGTGAGCGTCTGCCGCTTGGCCAGTCGGATCCGCTGGACTTCAAAGCCCGGCCGCGCTGGCCGCTCGATCCCGATGCGGAAAAGGCGCGCGGCGCCGGAGTAAAGGCATGACGGGTGAAAGCATGAAGCAGACAATCGGGGTAATCGGAGCGGGCGCGTGGGGCACAGCTCTGGCGCAAATGGCAGCGAGCGATGGCCGCGATGTGGTTTTGTGGGCATTTGAAAGCGAAGTGGTCGAGGCGATCAATAGCGAGCATCGCAACCCGCTCTACCTGGCAAGCGCAAAGCTCGCCCCGAGCATTCGGGCGACAGGTGACATCGGCGATATCGCCGCGCTCGATATTGTGCTTTGCGTTACTCCTGCGCAGGTCATGGGCAAAGTCCTGGAGACACTGCCCAGATCACCGCGCGATCTGGTGCTGTGCTCAAAAGGGATCGAGGCTGGCACCAAGCGCCTGATGAATGACGTCGCGCGCGCGGCCTGTCCCGAAAGCGAGATTGCGGTCCTTTCTGGCCCCACTTTCGCGCATGAGGTCGCAGCCGGACTTCCCACCGCTGTGACGCTCGCATGCGAGGGAGGACGCACGCAGTGGGAGCGCCTGTCCGGTGAGCTCGCGCGGCCGGCATTCCGACCGTATTTTACTGACGATGTAACCGGCGCAGAGATTGGCGGATCGATCAAGAATGTCCTCGCCATTGCGTGCGGCGTGGTCGATGGCCTTGAGCTTGGCCAGAATGCGCGCGCTGCCTTGATCGCACGCGGATATGCCGAGATGCTGCGGTTCGGCGAGGAACTCGGCGCACGCGCGGAAACGCTGGCGGGATTATGCGGCCTCGGCGATCTGGTGCTGACCTGCTCTTCCACGTCCAGCCGCAATTTCTCGCTCGGCAAGGCGTTGGGGGAAGGACAGTCTGCCGCCGGTCTGATGGCGGACCGCCGCACCGTGGCGGAGGGCGCGCATACCGCGCCAGTGCTCGCACAGCTCGCCGAGGAGCGCGGCATTGCCATGCCGATCACGGTCGCCGTCAATGCAATCCTGAGCGGTCAGGACCCGCGCGCTGTCGTGGCAGAGCTGCTTGCGCGGCCGCTGCGCGCTGAACAGGAAAAGAGCGCTTGAGCGACACGAAAGCGCCCTCTCCTGATAAACCGCTAGACCCGCAAAAGGGCGGCGATGATATGGCGACGCTCGCCAAAGGCGGGCGCACCAACACGCTTGGCTTTATCATCCGCGCGCTGGGCGGCATTCCGTTTCTGTTCGTCGGCTACCGGCTTTACGGCGTCGATGAAATGGGCCGCTTCGCTGCCGCATTCGTGATTATCGAAATCTTCGCGCTCGTCTGCGCGCTTGGTGAAAAACGCGGGCTGGCTCAGCGCCTGACCGAGGGGGCGGAAGAAGACGGGCAAAGGCGCGTCAATCTGGTGTTTGACGGGATGTTGACGTCTCTCGCCTTTTCACTTGTCGCGTGTTCCATCCTGCTCGCATTTCCGGTGATCATTTTTCCGAGCGGAACCAACAGCGATTACGACATGTGGATGATAGCCGCGATCCCGGCATTCGCGCTTACCGAGATCCTGCTGGCCGCGCAGGCTTACAAATATGACATAGCCACGACCGTCCGTGCACGGGCCATCGTCGAACCATGGACAAAATCAATCGCGGTCGCTGTCATTTTCTTCATTCCGGGTTTCAGCGCCGGAGGGCTGGCGCTGGCTTTCCTCGCGGCGATTTATGCCGCACTGTTCACCGCGCTTTATTCGTTTCTGCGCACCTACGGCCTGCCAAGCGGCTGGCGCCCCCGCCCCAGATATCTTGGCAAGATGACCGCGCGCGCTTTGCCGCTGATCGGTGCGGACGTGATCGAGCGGGGCACACGGCTGCTTGACGTGTTCCTGATAGGCCAGTCTGCATCGGCAGCAACGGTGGGCATCTACTTCTTCGCAAAGGAAATCGTCAGCGTCCCGCAAAAGCTGAAAACCAGTTTCGAACCGATCCTCTCCCCTGTCATCACCAAGAACCTGAAGATCGGCGATATGGGTGCCATCGCGGCTCAGGTGCGGCAGGTGGGTTTCTGGATCATCGCCTTGCAGCTTGGCATTGCGCTGGCGCTTGCGATTCCGGGTGAGGCTGTGATGGGGCTCGGCGGGCCAGAGATCGTCGGCGGCACAGGCGCACTTGCGATCCTGCTGGCCGCAGAGGTTATCGCATCAATGGCGGTCGTTTCCGAAAGCGTGCTTGTCTACATCGCGCGCAAACGCAATCTCGGCATCTCGATCGGTGTCATCACTTTACAAGGCGTGCTGACGATCGCTCTGATTATGCTTGCCGAACATCTTGGGCTGAATGACGGGTTCAAGGCGGCGGGCGCGGCGCTCGCGCTGTTTATAGCGCTCGGCGTGTCCAGCCTGGTGAAAGCGATCGTGCTCAAGACCCTGCTGAAAGCATCGGTCAACAATTGGCGGTGGGGCCTCGTCTGGGCCACAGGTCCGGCTGTGGTCGTCGGGTTTCTTTTCACGCTTTTGCCAGAATGGATGGAGCTGGTGTTTGGCATTCCGGCGATTCTCGGCACATACCTGATCGTGATCTGGAAACGCGGCTTTGGCCCAGAAGATCGGGTGCTTTTCAGTAAAAAGGTGGCGGCTGTCGATGGGGAAGAAGAAGCCGCCAAACCCGCATGATTTCGCCATTTTCCGCGCTGGCGGAGCGGTTACATTTCATAACTGAAACAACGTGTTCAGAAGGCATTCACGCCGTTCGTCGATGCTGGTGCACGGGTTATCAGGAGGTGTGAAATGCGTGTTTCGAGATTTGCGAGCGTGCTGGTGTTGGGCGTTATGATCGCAGGCTGCGCTGCGCAGTCATCGGGCGATTTGGCCAGCACTGGACCGGCGACAGGCACCGAAGCGCCGCCGCCACCACCGCCACCACCGCCACCACCTCCTCCACCGCCGATGGCTGTCGCGGAGCAAAAGATCATCGTCACGGGGTCTCGCGGCCCTAGAACCGGCGCGGCCCGAAGCGCGGTCGCGGTAGCCGCGAACGATTCCTATTATGTCCGCCCCGTTCAGGTCGCGACCGATCCGGGCCGCGAGCAATATGACGGCGAGGAAATCTCGCCGGTCAAACTCGTCAGCAGCGAGCCGGTCAGCACATTCAGTGTCGATGTCGATACAGGCGCTTACGCCAATACCCGGCGCTTTCTCTCGCAGGGCATGGCCCCGCCAAAAGACGCGGTTCGGACCGAAGAAATGATCAACTATTTCCGCTATGATTATGCCAGGCCAACCGACCGCACGCAGCCCTTCACGGTGACGACGGACGTTGCGAAAACGCCGTGGAACGAGAAGACCTATCTCATGCGCATCGGCCTGCGCGGCTATGACATCGATGCCGAAGAGCGCCCGCCTGCCAATCTGGTGTTTCTGATGGATGTCTCAGGCTCGATGGGATCGCCCGACAAGCTGCCTCTGGTAAAGACCGCGCTGGCCGGCCTTGCCGGTGAGCTTGGTGAACAGGACCGGGTCTCTATCGTGGTCTATGCCGGCGCTGCGGGAATGGTGCTTGAACCGACCAACGATACGAAGAAAATCCGCCGCGCGCTTGATGAGCTTTCTGCAGGCGGTTCGACCGCTGGCGGCGCAGGTATCCAGCTCGCCTACAACATAGCCGAGGACAATTTCATCAAGGGCGGCGTCAACCGCGTGATCCTTGCCACCGATGGTGATTTCAATGTCGGCGTATCCAGCCGCGATGCGCTGATCGAGATGATCGAGAAGAAGCGCGAAACCGGCATCACGCTCACCACGCTCGGCTTTGGCACGGGCAATTACAACGAAGCGATGATGGAGCAGATCGCCAATCACGGGAACGGCAATTACGCCTATATCGACAGCGCGCTGGAAGCGAAAAAGGTGCTGGGCGAGGAGATGTCATCCACCCTCTTCACCATCGCCAAGGATGTGAAAATCCAGGTCGAGTTCAACCCGGCAGTGGTCAGCCAGTATCGTCTCGTCGGCTATGAAAACCGCATCCTGCGCGAAGAGGATTTCGACAATGATGCGGTCGATGCAGGGGATATTGGGGCAGGTCACCAGGTAACAGCAATCTATGAAGTGGTGCCAACCGGCACGACCGGATGGATCGCCAATCGGCGCTATCAGGACGGTCTGCCCAACAATGCGAAAAAGCGCATGGCCGAAGCAGCGCATATCAAGCTGCGCTACAAACTGCCCGACGGCGACAGCTCCAAGCTGATCGACACTATTGTCAGCAATGAACAGCTGCGCCGCGCGAAGGCCCCGACCGGCGACTTTGCGTTTGCGACTTCGGTTGCTGCCTTTGGACAATTGCTGCGCGGGGATGAACTGATGATGGGCTTCGATCATGACGATATCGAAGCACTCGCAGGCAAACAGGACAATTTCTGGAGACAGGAATTTCTACAATTAAATCAAATTGCTGCGGGAACAAAATCGGGCGGCTAACTGTTTCATGAGTCCAACAGCGAAGCCGGTGTTTCCTTAGGGAGGCATCGGCTTTTTTGCATGATCGCACGAGGCTGCTAAAGCGCGAACAACACAAGTTCACGCGGAGAGTCTGAGCCATGACATTCGAGCAAATGCTGCCCTACATCCTTGTCGCTTTCGCCATCTTGCTGGTGATCATGGCGTTCCTGCTGCTGGGCAGGCGCAGCACCACCGTTATCGGACAGGACAGGGGGGATGTCCTCGATGAAGGTGCAGAGCGCGCCAAACGCAATCAGGCGCTGATCGATGCGCCGAAAGCTGCCGAACCGGTGGTCCCGCCCGCTGCCGTCAAGTCAGCGCCCGAGCCGATCGCCACACCGGAACCAGCATCCGCTCCAGCGCCCGCCCCAGCACCAGCGCCAGCGCCCGCCCCAGCGCCAGCGCCAGCGCCAAGCGGAGTTGCCGATGACCTGCGCCGGATCAAAGGCGTCGGTCCAAAGCTCGTGACCATCCTTGCGGATCAGGGCGTGACGCGTTTTGAACAAATTGCTGCGTGGTCCGATGCCGATATCGCGCGGGTTGATGCGACACTTGGGCGGTTTTCGGGCCGTATCACCCGCGATCAGTGGGTGGAGCAGGCGAAATTGCTGGCCGCAGGCGATGATGCGGGCTTCGCATCACGTTTTGGCAACAATACGTAAAATTGGTGGGGCCACACGCAACAATACTGTGCTAAACTCCAATCGGGATCAGAAACGAATCGGAGAGGAGGTCAGCAATGACCCAGCGTATTCTGGTCGCCGAGCACGAGATGATCGTCGCTTTTGATCTTTGCGATACTGTTGAAGAAGCGGGCTATGAAGTCGAAGGCCCGCATGCGGGAATCTCAGACGCAATGCTCGCCTTCCAGAAAGAAAAGCCGGATCTTGCGATCCTTGATGTCGAGCTGAAAGACGGTGCGGTTTATCCGCTCGCGCAGAAGCTGATTGACGAAAATGTGCCCATCATTTTCCACTCTGACTTTGAAAGCGCGGCTGAGGTGAAATCCCGTTTTCCCGATGCGACCACCCTGCCAAAACCATGTCCGCCATCGGCAATGATCAGCGCGATGCATACGGTGCTCGACAACTCCTGAGCTTGACGCTTTTCTCGGGCGCCCCAAACGCCTAGGCTTTGCGATCAGAGACAGGAGAATGACGCTTGAGCCAGGAATTGTTCCCCGTACCAGAGGAATGGGCGGAAAATGCGCTGATTAATGCGCGCAGGTATGATGCGCGATACGATCAATCGATCAATGATCCGGAAGGCTTCTGGCACGAGGAATCAGGGCGCATCGATTGGTTACGCCCGTGGGGAACGCTAAAGGATGTGAGCTATAACGAGGCCGACTTCCGCATCGGCTGGTTCCTGGGCGGCAAGCTTAATATCTGCGCCAATGCGCTTGATCGCCATCTGGAAACGCGCGGCGACACGCCTGCCATCATCTGGGAGCCAGACCATCCCGGCACGCCGGGCCGGACCCTGAGCTACCGCGACCTCCACACCGAAGTCTGCAAATTCGCCAACGTCCTGAAAAACCTCGGTGTCAAAAAAGGCGACCGGGTCACCATCTACCTGCCGATGGTGCCCGAAGCCGTCATCGCGATGCTCGCCTGCGCGCGGATTGGCGCGGTGCATTCGGTGGTTTTTGCAGGCTTCAGTCCGGATGCACTCGCCGGGCGGATCGAAGACTGCCAGTCCAACATCGTTATCACCGCAGACGAAGGGCTGCGCGGGGGCAAGAAAGTGCCGCTGAAAGCGAATGTCGACGCCGCGCTTGAAAAAGCAAGCGCCGAGACGGTGATCGTTTACCGACACACCGGCAGCGAAGTGAACTTTACCGAAGGGCGCGATGTCTGGTGGCATGACGCCGCCGCGAACGCATCGGCTGATTGCGCGCCGGAAGTGATGGACGCCGAAGATCCGCTGTTCATCCTCTACACATCCGGTTCCACCGGAAAGCCGAAGGGCGTGCTGCACACCACCGGCGGCTATGCCGTGTGGACCAGCATGACGCATGAATATGTGTTCGATTACCGACCCGGGCAGATCTATTGGTGCGCCGCGGATGTGGGCTGGGTCACAGGACACAGCTATGTCGCCTACGGCCCGCTCATCAACGGGGCGACGCAGGTCATGTTTGAAGGCGTGCCCAACTTTCCCGACTTCAGCCGGTTCTGGCAGATCATCGACAAACATCAGGTCGAAATCTTTTACGCCGCCCCCACCGCTCTGCGCGCCCTGATGCGCGAAGGCGATGAGTGGGTAACGAAGACCGACCGGTCGTCACTGCGTCTATTGGGCAGCGTGGGCGAGCCGATCAATCCGGAAGCGTGGGACTGGTATCACCGCGTCATAGGTGAGCGGCGCTGCCCGATTGTTGACACTTGGTGGCAGACCGAAACCGGCGCCGCGATGATCACTCCCCTGCCCGGCGCAACTGACCTGAAACCCGGCAGCGCGTCGAAACCGATGTTCGGTGTGAAGCCCGCCCTGGTTGATCCCGAAAAGGGCACGATCCTGAACGGAGCAACGTCCGGCGCGCTCGTCATCACCGATAGCTGGCCGGGGCAAATGCGCACCGTATACGGGGACCATGACCGCTTCTTTCAGACCTATTTCAGCCAATATCCCGGATACTACTTTACCGGAGACGGCTGCCGCCGCGATGAGGATGGCTATCACTGGATCACCGGCCGCATTGATGATGTAATCAATGTCTCGGGACACCGTATGGGCACAGCCGAGGTGGAAAGCGCGCTGGTTGAACACCCGCTCGTTTCCGAAGCCGCGGTGGTCGGCATGCCGCACGATGTAAAGGGACAGGGCATCTATGCCTATGTCACCACCAATGCCGGCACCGAAGACAGCGAGGAATTGCGCCGCGAGCTTGTCCAGTGGGTGCGCAAGGAAATCGGCCCGATTGCGACGCCCGACGTGCTGCAATTCGCCCCCGGCCTGCCCAAAACACGCAGCGGAAAAATCATGCGCCGCATCCTGCGCAAGATCGCGGAAAACGACACCGGCAATCTCGGCGACACATCGACGCTCGCCGATCCAGCGGTGGTCGATGATCTGCTGGCGAACCGGCCTCAATCATAACGGGTTGAAACGCGGGCCAAGGCCTGCGAGAGACAACTCAAACTAGTTTCAGGAGTAACCAAGTGGCCGGAATGGTGCCTTTCAACTGGGAAGACCCCTTCGATCTGGAAACCCAGCTGACCGAAGACGAACGGATGATCCGCGATACCGCAAATGCTTTTGCGCAAAGCGAATTGCAGCCGCGAGTGATCGATGCGTTTCGCGACGAGGTGGACGCCCCCGAACTGTTCCCCCTGATGGGTCAGGCAGGCCTGCTTGGTGCTACCATTCCGGAAGAGTATGGCGGCGTCGGCGCGTCCTATGTCGCCTATGGCCTGATCGCCCGCGAGATCGAGCGGGTGGACAGCGGATATCGATCTATGGCGTCGGTGCAGTCCAGCCTCGTGATGCATCCGATACATGCCTATGGCTCTGAGGAGCAGCGCCGCAAATACCTTCCAGGCCTTGCAAGCGGCGAACTCATCGGCTGCTTCGGCCTTACGGAGCCCGACGCCGGCTCTGACCCCGCAGGCATGAAAACGCACGCGAAGAAGGACGGCGACGGCTACGTCCTCAACGGCGCGAAGACGTGGATTTCCAATTCGCCCTTTGCCGACGTCTTCGTCGTCTGGGCGAAGTCCGAAGAACATGGCGGCGGCATTCGCGGCTTTGTGCTTGAAAGAGGGATGAAGGGCCTGTCAGCGCCCAAGATCGGCGGAAAGATTTCGCTGCGCGCCAGCACTACCGGCGGCATCGTGATGGAAGATGTGAAGGTCGGCGCGGATGCGCTGCTGCCCGATGTTCAGGGGCTGAAAGGCCCGTTCGGCTGCCTCAACCGGGCGCGCTACGGGATTTCATGGGGCAGTATGGGTGCAGCAGAATTCTGCATGCATGCCGCGCGGCAATATGGATTGGACCGCAAGCAATTTGGCCGGCCGCTCGCCGCAACGCAGCTTTACCAAAAGAAACTCGCCGACATGATGACCGACATTGCGCTCGGCCTTCAGGCGAGCTTGCGTGTCGGACGTCTGATGGACGAAGGCCGCTTTGCGCCCGATATGATCTCCATCGTCAAACGTAACAATGTCGGCAAGGCGCTCGATATCGCCCGCACCGCGCGCGACATGCATGGCGGCAACGGGATCAGCGAGGAATACCAGGTAATCCGCCACATGGTGAACCTCGAGACGGTGAATACCTATGAGGGGACGCACGATGTCCACGCGCTGATCCTGGGCCGCGCAATCACCGGCATCGCGGCATTCGGGTGAGCGCACGCTGTCCTACACGGGCCAACACTGGCAAGGTCGAGGAATGATCGGAACATCCGCCCTTCCCGCCCATTGGATGCGTATGGATAGCAGTGCTCCGGCTGGCCGGGATTTCCTTCCTCAGGACTGTGTTCCATGTGTTCCATGTGTCAGCTTTGACGCGCGAAAGCTGAACGAAAGCGAGTCCCTATGAAGCTATACGGCTACTACCGGAGTTCGACCTCTTACCGGCTGCGCATCGCGCTGGAGCTGAAGGGGCTGGCGTATGAACAGGACCCTGTGAACCTGCTGGAAAGCGCGCAAAAGGGTGATGCGTTCACCAGCCGCAATCCGTTTGCATCGGTCCCCATGCTGGAGGCGAATGGCCGCGACCGCGCGCAGTCTATGGCGATGCTCGAATGGCTGGATGAAGCCTATCCGGACAAGCCGCTGCTGCCCGCCGATATCGAGGATCGCTATACCGTGCGCGAGCTGGCCTGTGCGATTGCGACAGAGCTGCACGCGCCGCTCAACCTGCCAGTGCTCAAGTATCTCAAGGATCCGCTCGGCCATTCGCAGCGCGTCGTTGACAGCTGGTATCGCCATTGGTTGCGCCGCACGCTCAATCCGGTCGAACAGCGGCTGAGACAGCTCGATACGGGCGACTTCCTGATGGATCGGCCGGGCCTGTTCGAAGTGCTGCTGATCCCGCAGATCTACAATGCGCGGCGGTTCCATTACGACTTGTCGGAAAGCCCACATATCTGCCGCATAGAGACCGCGTGCCTCGCGCTCCCCGCATTCCAGCGCGCGCATCCCAACAACCAACCCGACAATCCGCAAAACACACAGAAGAAGGGCTGAAGCCACATGAAACTCGCAACGCTGAATGATGGTACGCGTGACGGCAAACTGGTTGTCGTCTCCAATGACCTCACCCGCTGCTGCGCCGCAGGCTACATCGCGCCGACCATGCAGGCGGCCCTGGACAATTGGGAGAGGATCTCCCCAGAGCTTGAAGTGCTGGCCCGCGATGTCGAGCATGAGGCGGTCCCGTGCGAGCGGTTTCACGAACGCCAGGCGCATTCGCCGCTGCCGCGCGCTTACCAATGGGCCGATGGCAGCGCCTATATCAACCACGTCGAACTGGTGCGAAAGGCGCGCGATGCGAAGGTGCCAGACAGCTTCTACCACGATCCGCTGATGTATCAGGGCGGCAGCGACGGCTTCCTGCCACCGCGCGCGGACATCCCGCTGGGCGATCCCGCATGGGGCTGCGATATGGAAGGCGAGATCGCCGTCATCACCGATGATGTGCCCATGGGCGTTTCAGCCGAAGACGCAGCGGGCCACATCAAGCTGATCATGCTGGTGAATGATGTGTCCCTTCGCGGCCTGATCCCCGGCGAGCTTGCCAAGGGTTTCGGCTTCTTCCAGTCCAAGCCGGCAAGCGCGTTCTCACCGGTCTGCGTCACTCCCGATGAATTGGGTGATGCGTGGAAGGACAGCCTGATCCACCTGCCGTTGATGGTCGACTATAATGGCGAACCGTTCGGGCGCGCCGAGGTCGGCGTTGATGCGACGTTCAACATGGCGCAGCTCGTCGCCCATGCCGCCAAGACCCGGAATCTGTGCGCAGGCACGATCATCGGTTCAGGCACGATCAGCAACAAGGGCGCCGATGGCGGACCGGGCAAGCCGGTGGCAGAGGGCGGCCTTGGCTATTCGTGCATCGCCGAAATCCGCATGATCGAGACGATCAGGGACGGAGAGCCCAAGACCCGCTTCATGCGCGCAGGCGACACCGTAAAGGTCGAGATGCGCGATGCCGAAAACCACTCGATCTTTGGCAGCATCGAGCAAACGGTGGTCGCGGTCTAAGCCTCGTCACTCAGCGAGCGGCGGCGCTCGATCTGGCCTGCACGCCGCTCGTCTATCAATTCTACAAAACCGTGATTGACGTCGCGATGTTCAGCCTCGTCGGCGCGCACCGCTATGATCACATCGCGCAGCCGCGCATCGCTTGGCAACTGCCAGTAATCGATGGCAATCTGCGGTGCAGGCACATTCTCGTGACGCCCCGCATCAACCTCGGCCAGGTATTGGGTGTAACTGTAAACCGCCTCCTCCTCGAAATAGCCGACCACACGGTGTGCGGTACGAGGGGCAAAAAGGTATAGGAAGAAGTAGAAGTTGTAGAACACCATCTGCACAGCGATGATCAGCACGCGCTCGAAACGATTAGGCTGTGCGACCTCGATGAATGTCATCAGATGCATCCGCTCGTTCTCCGCTTCGTCCAGCAGAGTGCGGATCCAACCCTCATCGTCACGCATACTGCGCAGCGCCTTGAGATGCTGCCACAGCCCGCCGACCATTCCGGGTACCGCGGCAACCGTCTCCAAAACGACAGCGCGGTGGCCGTAGCGTCTGGCAAAGAACGTATCCGCGAAAAAACGCAGCAGTTTCACAAACGCGAATGCAACACGGTCACTGACCGATTGCGGCGCGACATGGACGCCGATATCGGCGTCCCAATTGACCTGACGCACCAGTGGACGAGTATCAATGTGTTCCATGACATGCTCCGTTTCCGGTGCCCAATATAGCGTTCAAGCTGGCCCCCTACCCGCGAAACGGACACACCAACTGTTCGCTTTCATGCAACAATCAGAACCCCAGGCTCTCGGCAACCGCCTCGTTCACGATCTTGCCCTCATGCACATTCAGTCCAGGCGCCAGATGCGGATCACGTTCGCAAGCCGCGATGCCGTGCTTCGCAAGCGCCAGGCCAAAGGGAAGCGTTGCGTTGTTAAGCGCATAACTTGAAGTGTGCGGAACGGCCCCGGGCATGTTGGCAACGCAATAGTGAATGATGTCGTCAACCAGATAGGTCGGATCTTCGTGCGTCGTCGGCTTGGAAGTCTCGAAACAGCCACCTTGATCGATCGCCACGTCAACCAGCACCGCGCGGTGTTGCATCAGGCGAAGCATTTCGCGGGTAACAAGCCGCGGCGCGCTGGCACCTGGAACGAGAACCGCGCCGATCACCACGTCTGCATCGGTGATCGCATCCTCAATCGTTCCGGCATTTGAGTAGCGTGTGGTCGCGCGCCCCTGAAACATGTCGTCAAGCTCGCGAATACGTGGCAGCGAACGGTCGAGAATTTCAACATTCGCGCCAAGCCCCACAGCCATTCGTGCCGCCTGCGTGCCGACAACGCCGCCGCCAATCACGACAACCTTTGCAGGAAGCACGCCGGGAACCCCGCCCATCAATATGCCGCGACCGCCATTGACCTTGTGGCTGGCCTGCGCGCTCGCCTCAATCGACAGACGCCCAGCGACCTCGCTCATCGGGGCGAGCAGCGGAAGAGAACCATCCGGCGCTGTAACAGTTTCGTAGGCAACGGCGGACACACCGCTTTCCATCAGACCCCTCGCCTGCTCGGGGTCAGGCGCGAGGTGCAGGTAGGTGAACAATATCTGACCTTCGCGCAGCTGTACCCACTCGTTGGGCTGCGGCTCCTTGACCTTCACGACCATTTCGGCACGCGCAAAGATTTCTTCTGCGCTGTCGACAATTTCAGCGCCGATAGCGCGGTAATCGTCATCGGTCTTGCTTATCCCCGTGCCGGCACCGGTTTCAAGGATGATCCGATGGCCTGCAGCGATATATTCACGGGCTGCTTCGGGTGTCAGGCCGACCCGATATTCATGGTTCTTGATCTCTTTGGGGACACCGACAAGCATGATTCTCTCCTGGGGAAGTCAGGGACATTGTAAGCCCAGCGCAAGAAAGTTTCAATTGAAACAAACACAATTACGGCTATTTTGGGTCAAATTTTTCGTCCCAGTTTCAAACAGAGAGAGCCACCATGACAGCCTACCCCACACCGCGACTACTGATCGGCGGCGAATGGATCACGGATGGCGGTGCGGGTTCGATGGCAGTGCACAATCCAGCGACGGAAGCAAAACTGGGAGACTGCCCCAAAGCATCGCGGGAGCAACTGGATGTCGCCTTGATGGCTGCAAATGAAGCCTTTCCGCACTGGGCCGCCAAATCTGGCGCAGAACGTCACAAGATTCTGAGCCATGCTGCGCAGCTTTTGCGCGACCGCGCAGAGCGCATTGCACGCGTAATGACATTGGAAATGGGAAAACCTCACGCGCAAGCTTTCGGCGAAACTGTCAGTTCTGCAGATGTGATCGAGTTCCTGGGTGAAGAAGCCAAACGCCAGGGTGGCAGACTGGTGCCAGTGCGCGGTGCGAACCTTCTTCAGCAACGGGTAACGCAGGAACCAATCGGCCCGGCAACCTTGTTCACTCCGTGGAATTTCCCGATCAGCCTGCCAGCAAAAAAACTAGCTGGGGCACTGGCGGCAGGCTGCTCTTGCATCCTGAAACCTGCAGAAACAACACCGGCTACAGCTATGCTCTTGGTCGAATGCTTCGTTGATGCAGGTGTCCCTTCCGGCGCGATAAATTTAGTCTTCGGTGATCCTGCCATGATTTCCGAGCATCTCATCACTGCCACGGTTACGCGGAAAGTGAGCTTTACCGGATCGACGGCAATCGGTCGGCAACTTGGCGCGCTCGCGGCGCAAGGTTTGAAACGATACACTGCAGAGCTTGGCGGACATGCACCGGTAGTTATCGGCGCAAGTGCCGATTTTGATCGAACGGTCGCCGCTTGTGCAGGCACAAAGTTCCGCAATGCCGGGCAAGTGTGCGTATCGCCGACGCGTTTTCTGGTCGCGCGCGGTATCTATGAAAAGTTCGTTGCAGAATTTGCTCGTCGATCACAGGAATTGAAAGTGGGCGATGCAAGCGTCGATGACAGCGTTCAGATGGGCCCTCTTGCCCACGGTGGGCGCGTTGCCGCGATGAACGATTTGATGAGTTCGCTAGGCGGCGAGGCCGGCGAAATCGTGGCCGGAGGCTCGGCTATCGAAGGCCCGGGCCATTTCTTCCAGCCAACCATTGTTGCCGGGCCATCCGCAACCAGTCGGCTGATGACAGAAGAACCCTTCGGGCCAGTCGCGGGCATCGTGCCCTATGACAATATCGAGGATGCGGTAAGGACTGCAAATTCGCTGCGGTACGGGCTGGCCGCCTATGCATTCACGGCTGATCTGGATGAAAGCCATTATCTCGGCAATGCACTGCGAGCGGGGATGGTGGCCATCAATCACTTCGCAGTTGGATCGCCCGAAACACCATTCGGCGGCATTGGAGACAGTGGATTTGGATCAGAAAGCGGTGTTGAAGGGTATCTCGGATACACCGAAACCAAGCTTGTGACCGTCGCTAAGTCAGGCGCTTGAAGCAGGTCTCTGCTTAACGCCAGAGGCGCGAGAAAGCGCGCAAGAATGATCCGTTGGCGGTAGGCATGGGGCGGATCCGACCGTAACGCGCACGGCGAGAATTCTCGTCGCCGAAGCATACAGTCCTGCCCATTGAGTCAGGACCACTCGATATAATCGTCGGTCTTTCCATACGCCGCGTCCCCGATTCGCGTTTTGTTATGGTGGTTAATTATCACCAAAACGGAGGAAAATTGAGTCTTAAGTTGGGAGGTAGCGTAAAATCCTTTCAACTTTGTCAATATTGGGGATCGATTCGTGCACAGTTTGCTGCTGCGCGTGTTCTTCAAAAGGCAAACATCAGCGATCTGTGCGGTATGCTCCTGCTGCCCGAACATCATTTAATGTGGGATAGCCATTGACGGCCATCAACAGATCAGCCTCAGCGAGGATTGATTGCAGAACCCATGCCGCTCCCTCATCCCCGCCAAGTGCCAGGCCGTAGATGTAAGGCCTGCCAACTCCAACGGCGCGCGCGCCAAGCGCCAAAGCCTTGACTGCATCCGAGCCTGAACGGATGCCGCTGTCAAACAGGACGGGCACATCGCCTGCCGCCTTTACAATATCCTCAAGCAGATCAATCGTCGCGATACCGCCATTGGCCTGCCTGCCGCCGTGATTGGAACAATAGATCGCGTCTGCGCCGCAATCGACAGCTTTGCGCGCGTCATCCGGATGGCAGATACCTTTCAGCACGATGGGCATGTCGGTCACGGATTTGAACCAGGTCATGTCCTCCCATGTCAGCACCTGCCCAAAAACCTGCGCGAACATTGCGACCGCGGCTGCGAGGTCTTCCTCAGGTGGCTTTTCCAGAAGCGAGCGGAACACCGGATCGGAAAAATAGTTCTCCATGACCCGTCCGCGCAGCTGCGGAAAGTTTGACGCGTTCAGATCGCGCGGGCGCCAGCCAGTCAGCCAGGTATCCAGAGTTACAACCAAAGCGGAATAGCCGGCATTTTCGGCGCGGCTGATGAAGCTTTCGGCAAGCTCGCGATTGCGCGGCGTGTAGAGCTGGAAAAATGCCGGTGTATCCCCGCACGCCTTCTTCACATCCTCCAATGGATCATTCGCAAGGGTAGAAGCGCAGAATGGAACCCCGGTCACCGCGGAGGCACGCGCTGCGGCCATATCGCCGCGGCGGTCCTGCGTTGCGTCACCATTCAAGCCGATGGGTGCCATGAACAGAGGGGAATCGAAGGTGTGACCAAACAGCTCGATCGAAAGGTCTCGCTCGGAGGCGTCGACCATCATGCGCGGCACCATCCCCCAGTGATGAAACGCGGACGCGTTGGTATCCTGCGTATGCTCGTCGCCGCAGCCTCCCGCGACATAGTTTGTCATCATCGGACCAAGCGCTTCGTGCGCACGTTTTTCCAACGTCGCAAAATCAACCGGATAACGCGGCAAAACGCCTTTCAATCCAGCGTTGTAAATCTCGTTTTGCATGCCGCCGAAATTGCGCATCGGGCGAACTCTCCTGAATTTTAGCTTTCCTCAGAGTGCAGGTCGGATGTGCATCTAGCAAGCGCTTTGTTCAGCAGTCATCGAAGTAACCGCTGCAATGCAGGACGCACTTTCAAGAACCGCCGATAGAGCCATTCGAGAAAGCTCAGCACCGCGCGATTGCGAGCGAGCAGGCCCAGCGTGCGCATTGCGGGGATGGCGCGCCACATCGCGGCGAATGCCTCCGCGCAGCTTTCAATCCTGCCATCTTCCTCTGCATGGAGCCGCTCGAGCAGCAATGTGCGGTCAACGGGGCAGGAAGGATCGGCTCCGTTCGCAATGTCGACAAAGTTTACGGCAGATCCCCGGTCCAATCGCTGCATCAGAGCAATTTCCCGCACGCAAAGCGGGCATGCACCATCATACCATACCTTAAGCCTGCGCTTTGGCTGCCTGTTGTCTGGTGTTGAATGCATCATGCTTCGTAATTGCCTCTTTGCTCCAACACAAACGAGCGGGTGACAGAATGGCTCCTGCATTTATTATGCTGCCGGTGTAACGCAGGTACTGACCGGCTTGAGGGGGATGGAAGATGAACAATGCGGCGATCACGCTATGCGTTAGTGCAATGGCAGCTTTCGCGGCCGCTGCGCCCGCTGGCGCCCAGATCGCACCCATCGAAACTCTCGATCAATCTGCACCGGTCGAGCGCGTGAATGAAATCACGGTCGGCGATGCACTGGCAGTCGTCACCGAAACCCGGATCATGAACGTCGATCAACAGGGCGATGCCTATGTGATCGCAACTGCACCCAACGGCCTGCGTTTCGACGTACGTTTCCGGGCCTGCGATGAAGGCGATGATCCACAAAACGGCAAACCGGGTGCAGATCCCACACGCCATTGCCGAGGTATTATCATTACGTCGGCATGGGGTGCACTACCGCTGGATCAGGCGGGTGAGATTGCAACCTTGGGATCACGTTACCAGCAAGGCAATCCGACCGTGAATGCGGGTATGCTGCCTGACGGATCGCCTTATCTGCTGCGTTACGTGATTGCCGATTATGGCACAAAACAAGGCAATCTGGTGTCGGAGTTTGCGAACTTTATCCGCAGCGCGACCGAGTTTCAGAACGCAATCGTGCCGCTCTACGCAGAGGAATAAAGTTCAGACGCCATCCCTAATTGGCCCGCCTGGCGTTGGTTTCGGTTTTGTGCGGATCGTGAAATAAACAATCAGCCCAACTCCGATCATGCTTGGCCCAGCCCAGATCAGCGGGTTGAAAACCTGCTCAGGAATCCATCGGATCAGCCCGACTGAAAGGAACGCGGTGTAAGCAGAAATACCCATACCGATCAGCGCTCTGAAATGTTCGCCAACATAGTCTTTCGGCGCAGCCGACCGGCGCCAGACAAAGACCTGCTGCAACGTCATCGCCACCAAACCGACCACGGCCACGAGCTGCATCAGCGGATGCCCCACGCGCATACCGTAATATCCGCACCAAAGCGCTGACACTATAACTACCGCGATCACCAATTGATAACGCGATGAACGCAGGGCGTGGCGATCCCGCGAATGCCTGATAGTCGCGAGCCCATAATCGGCAAACCCGATTGTCAGCAGGCCCAGATACAGCATCATCCAACCGAACAAACCATCGAACAGCTCGCGGTCGGTAATGGAGGGGATGCGTTGTTCCGGGCCGTAAAGAGAGATCAGCGCCATTGCCACGGCAAGCGCACCCGCACCTATAAACCCATAGCACGCGATCAGCCCGCCCTTGCGGTGATTGCGTCCGCCCTTTTTCGAGGCGACGGGCACCCAGAATGCGATCAGTCCGGTCAGCCCGGCGATCACATGCAAGAGGATAAGGCTTTCAAACAGATGCACGGCTGGAAACTGTACATTTTTCCTGATGTGCGCAAGATCAAACGATTGTGACACGCAGTAATCAATTGCTGCTGTCGAGCGCATTCCCCGTCGCCACGATGGAAAACGCCGTGGTCGATAGCGTGTTGAGAAAACGTTCCAGTTCAACGCCCGGAGCTGTTGAAATGTAGAGCACATCGCCGTCCCGCATCGTAAAATCCTGCATCGCAAACAGGCTGGCCGGGTCAGACATGCGCAGGCTGTAAACAACGGGCACTTTGCCGTCCCGTGTCGTCTTCGCATCGGTCCGTATAACAGGATCGATTGCGTCATCGCTTTCCATCCGGAACACGAACACTCCCTTTATATCGGCCCGGCGATCATTGAGGCCGCCGACCCGCCCCAGCGCCTCGGCTAGCGATAGCCCGACGCTCTCGAATGGCACTTCGGCGTTGCGGCTTACCGCGCCTAGCGCGACGAAGCTGTAAGGTTGATGCAGAACAGTCACGACATCATTGGGCTGTAGCATGACGTTGTGCTGCGGGTTCGTGATTACCGCCGCAAGTGGCATGGCCACTTGCACATTCCCGCGCGCCAACTGGATCGTCGACTGTCCAATCGGCTCGCGCGGACCGCCGGCACTGGCCAGCGCATCAAGCAATCGCTCGCCTCTTGGAGAAAGATCGAACCGTCCGCTGGTCGCAACTTCACCCAAAACCGTTACCGCGCGGGTCCTGTTGTCAACCAGCCGAACAACCGCCTGCGGATCATGCGCCCGGCCAGTCAGGCGCGATACGATAAGGCTTTCGACCTCTTCGGGTTTAAGCCCTGCGACAAATACTCGTCCGACAAACGGGACGGAAATGCGTCCATCCTCGCCCACCTGCTGTTGGGGAATATCGGCGCTGGCCGCAGTATCGGCCCTCCGTGAGATTTGCGCCTGCGACGACGACACACCGAAAAGCACCGCTGGCGGAGCTTCCCAAATCGCGATATCCAGAACATCACCGGGGCTGATAATGGTTCTGGCAGCTGCTGTCTCACCGAAGACATCCGCGAAATTCGGCGTGCGGCTACCGACGTCGATCTTCTTGAGAACATCTCCGTTCAGCTCGATCACCTGGATCTCGTGATCATCATAGCTTGCTTCGGCAGTGTCGCGTATCGCTCCGGTTGACGGCCCCGCCCCGCCCAACGTCGCGCAGGCTGAACAGACCGCCGCCAATGCGAGCGCAATTATCGACCTTGATATCCTTGAAGGCATCATTCGTTTATCCATGCGGCCCCACATATTCTAACGTTCTAGAGGTGGCTGGCGTAGACCTCCTTCAAATTCGAGCGATATCTCTCGGGGCTATAAAGCGCGGCCTGTGTTTTGCCCATCGCCGAATAATGCGCGCGCATGTCCGCATCCGTATCGATTTCCCTGATCGCCTGCGTAATCGCCTGCGGGTTGTAAGGATCGACCATCCTGGCAGCATCACCAGCGACTTCAGGCAAGGAGGATGTATTCGAACAAATGACAGGCGTGCCGAGCAGCATCGCTTCGAGTACAGGCAGGCCAAACCCTTCGTACAATGATGGAAACAAGGCTGCACGGGCGCCGCGGATCAGGCTCACGAGCAGCGGAAAGGGTGCATAGGGCAGTTGAACCACACGCTTACGCGCTCCTCGACGCCGCTCAAGACTGCCATAGACTGAGTCGGTCTCGCCCAGCAGCTTGAGCTCTTGTTCTGCTTTCCACGCCTGCGCTCCGACAATGACGAGAGGCGTATCGACCTTTGCCGAAAGATAGGCTTCGATCATGCGGCCGATGTTCTTTTTCGGCTCCAGCGATCCCCAGAACAGGAAATACCCTTTGTAATCGAAGCCCGTCAGACCCTCCACTTCGCGCGCCACCTGATCTTCAGGTTTGTCGCGATATTTTTGCGGAATGCTGACCGATTGATAGGTGTTGGTTATGCGATTTGGGTCAATTCCAACGAGCTCTACCAGATCGCGCTTGGAATTTTCCGAGACCGTCACAAAATGCGCGGCACGTTTGTCGAGCTCTTGCAGCAGCCGCAGGTATCGGCGCTTATGATCCAATGTGGTGTATGGCAGCCTCAGCGGCACCACGTCATGCAATGTGTAGATATTGGGCCGGCCTTTAACATGCAACGGCAGCGGGTAGGTCCAATGCGCAAGATCCGGCTTGTGGGGAAGCCTGATTGATGATGGTCTTTTCCAAAGTTTGAACGCGCTTTGCGAGCGCAAAAAAAGGTCTGGCGAGTTGAAGAGTCGGTCAAACCGGGGAAGACGTGATTGGAACTGCCGGGTAATCACCTTGCCCGTGATCGGAATTTCCTTGGCGCGAAATGTCAGCGGCCCGTGAATTGCCTGTTGGGCCTGTTCCAGAATTTCCAGCCAGCGAAACCGGTCGTCTTCGCCATTGTCGAAAAAGTAGATTTCACGCAGCAGATCGTTGCGGCTTGCGCTCGCCCGGTTGCCATAAAGCACATCGATATCATGGCCGAGCTCACCGATCTCATAACTCAGATTGCGGGCATAGGTCGCAACCCCGGTGCCCTTTTCCAATCCGAGATTGTATCCGTCGATCAGTATGCGGCTCATGCGGCGTGCTCGGCAGGTTCGGAAACAGAATTCCAGCTCGGGAAACCGCCATTGCTCGCCAGGAAACGGAACGGCTCTTTAAGCAGGTCTGGTGCCTTCCGCATAGCGTCTGCCAGTTGCTCCTTTTGGGAGGAATCGTAATGTGGATGCGAGATGGCCAATAATAAGGGGACCCAGTTGAGCTCCTCACGTGCCGCGCCCTCATCTCGCGTTTTCGGCCCCCGCGCTAACGCATCATCATTCAGCAAATGTGCAAGCACATCGTCGCATGTTTCGCAGGTTCTGAGCAGCCTGAGCTGTTCGTCATCGCTTGGAAGCCAGTCTCCCGAAACTGCACGCTGCAGCAGCATAATATCCGGCAGTCCTGGCGGCGCGTGCTGGGCCGCAGCGGAAACATATTCGCGAGCGGGATGATCCCCTGCTGTCACACCTTGGCGCTGCAACACAAAATCGAGATGTTCGCGCACGTCCGCAGCATTCTCGCCAAGGGCTATGGCTGTACGATATGCGGCCTCGGCCCTTACATCCGCGCCTGCCTCCTTTGCACAATGGCCTTTCTGTACCCAGTAGGATCGCTGATAGGGATATAGCTGAAGCGCGGCGGAATAGGCCTCTTCCGCAAGGCCCCAATCTCCGGCATCCCTGTGCCAATCGGCCTGTTGCACCGCCGTTTTAAAAGCATCGTCGAGCACCGCGACCGTGTGCGTGGTTTCGATCAGAACGGCTCTGTCCTGAGGCCATTGGATCATCGTTGGCCGGACCTCCGCTTCCAACCCGATCTTTTCCCTGAAACAGGCATAGGCTGTATCCATATCCTGAAACAGGTGAAGCTGCGCGTCATGCAGCACGGCAAATCGCGTACAATGATCGCGAAGATAGGCAGCATCGTGCGAGATGATAATCATGGCCCGGTCGCCGCGCTTTTCGAAAAGTTCATGATTGCAGCGATGGTGGAACCGCGCGTCACCCACAGCGCTGATTTCGTCGATCAAGAAGCAGTCGAATTCGATAATCATGGAAATGGCGAACGCCAGCCTCGCCCGCATACCCGACGAATAGGTGCTAACCGGTTCGCGCAAGTAGGGGCCAAGCTCGGCGAATTCCTCGACAAAGGCGAGGTTGCTGTCGAAATCCTGATCGTAAATGCGTGTGATAAAGCGGACATTGTCGATGCCCGTCAGCTGAGGCTGAAATGCCCCGCCGAATGCCAGCGGCCAAGACACTGACATGCCTCGCTCTATCGTCCCGGACGTAGGTTTTTCCGCGCCGCTGACCAGACGCACCATCGTTGATTTGCCTGCGCCATTCCGACCCAGAATGCCCAGCTTTTCACCCGGTGCGAGATCGAAACTGACGCCATCCAGCACCAGCTTTTCCCCAAACCGGGTGGGGTACACCTTGTGAAGGTCACGGACGCGGATCATTCCGGCACAACCCTGCGCGACACATAGCGCAGCGCGATCAATGAAACGAGACTGAGAGCCAGGTTGAACGGGATCAGATAGCCGAGGTCGTAAACCGCCCTCGCCTGCGATCCGAAGAACCCTTCGCGCACCAGTTCAACGCCGTGGACGATCGGTATCCATAAAACGATGTCCTGCGCAAATTGCGGCAGCGCTGCGACCAAAAATGCCGCGCCGGAAAGCGGAAACAACAGATAAGAAAACGGGTGCCAGAGTTTGTCCACCAAATCGCTGAGATAGGACAAAGCTCCCAGCCCCACGGCGAGCGCGCAGCCAAACCATGCAATCAGCAGCCAGCCGGCAAAGACTGTCAGGATATCGTCCGGAGGCTCCATCCACTCGATCGCGATAAACAGCACTGTCAGCACCGCAAAAGAGATTGTCGCCCCGCCAAATTCTAGCAACAGCCGTGCTGCATAAATGTCTGCCACTTTGATGTTGCGATGATACATCAGCGCCAGATTGGCCTGCAGTGCACCAATGCAGCGCCCGGGCATGTTACGCCACAGCAGCACGCTGGAATACCCGGTCAGCGCAAATGCAACGATAGGAAGTTCGCTGCCATGAACCGACTTCGTTGCCGTCCACAATATGGTCACACCGATTGTGAACAGCATCGGCTCAACAAAGAGCCACAAAAAGCCGATATTGTGACGCCCGTACCGCGTCAGCATCTCGCGCCGCAAAAGAGCCCCAACCACCCTTTTCTGGATGGACAGGCTTTCGCCAAAACCAGTATTGTTGAGAGCTTCGCTGGCCATCAGTCTTTGTGCTCACGCACACCAATGGCAAGCATGGTCAAGACGCCCCATGCCAAGAGGCCAAGCAGGAAGGTTGCGATGATACTGCGGATGCGCCGCGGTTCGACCGGGTAATCTGGCAGGCTGGGTTCAGAAATCTTTTCGAGATATGCCTGTTTGCGCCGCGCCTCTGCCTTCGCATCCTGAAGCGATGCCTGAGCGATCGCCAGCTGCTTTTGCGCAAAGTCTACCTTCAGCTCTCGTTCCTGATACTCAGCCAAGGAAGAGGACAGCGAAGCGCGCCCGCCAGCCAGTGACTGGCGCGTGTTTGCAATCTCGGCCCTGAGATCACGCACCTGCGTTTGCAGAAACGGGATTTGGGAAGCGCGGGGAGTGTAGGTTTGCAATTGCCGCAGCCGTGTTTGCGCGCCGATCAACTCATCCTGCAGTTTTGAAATCATCTGCAGACCGACTTCGGATTGCGCTTCGGGGTCAACCAATCCGCTGGCGTCACGAAATCTCGCAAGCTCCAGAGCTGCGAGCTTCGCTTCCGCCGCAGCTTCTTCAACTTCAGCCTCCGCAACAGCGATGAAGTCAGTCTGGGAACGCAGGGCGAGACTGTTCACCAGATTTTCTGATTGTTCGACAAGACGCGCATTGATCGCTTGCGCACTGGTAGGGCCGAACGCTTTGACACGTATCGTCAGAACCTGGGTGTTGCCGCCTTCTGCGACTTCGAGCTTGTCGAGAAAGTACTCATAGAACTCTTCATCGCTCGATGCTCCCCATCTCCCGAACCGATCAAACCAGAAAATCTCGGCGCCGCTGTAAGCGTTTTTCAGGAGGCCGTCAGTGTTACCCTCTGTGATGGCCTGACGCGATTGCAGATAGGAAATGACTGTGCCGTTCCCTTCGTTGGGCACTCCAAACCCTGTCTGATCCAGAGCCAGATCCAGACCTGATGCCGGAGCCTCAGTCGGGTTTCGCACGACGATGCGCGATTCAGAGATATACACGTCCTGCGCCAGAAGCCCGAAGTACAACAAGGCAATCAGGCTTGGGATAACCACCGTGATAAGAGCGAGAACGCCAGTGGATCTGATGCGTTTCATCACGAAGCGACGTTACCAATCAATTCGTGGGCCCCTGCATTAATGGTCGTGGCAAGCCAGGCATCAAGCGGCGCGAAATGATCCTCCCACGATCGCGGAATGAAATCTGCATGCCGCCGCATGGCAAATGCTGCGAGATTCATGATTGCCTGCTCCCATGCGCTCTGATCGGTTGGATCGAGCAATTCCGGGATACCCTGCCCAATTTCCCGAAAAATTGGAATATCGCTCGCAATAACTGGGAGCCCCAATCGCAAAGCTTCCACAATTGGCAGGCCAAAACCTTCTGAAAGACTGGGAGCAAGCAGCCCGTGCGCGTTCGCGAGAAGTTCAGCGAGCCTTTGATCATCGCACCGATTGACAAGCGCAACATGCGCCGAGAGCGCGGCGTCATTCTCGAAACGATCCAGGCATCCCTGCGACAGAGGGCCATGCTGGCCGATGACGAACAGCGTCGGCGCCTGATCCCCGTAATTTGCGACAAGATTTGCCCAGACATCGAGCAAGAACGCATGGTTCTTGCGCGTTTCAACAGTGCCGACGCAAACGAAATAGGGTTCGTCCAAGCATCCTGCCTTGGATGGCGGCGTCTTGAGATTTTCTCCGGCGAGATGCGAGGTGATCACATAGGGCAAAGACAAACCCTGCTCGCGTGCAAAAGCCTGCAAATCATGGGCAACCGTGTTCGAGCTCACAATTATGGCATCAGCGTTTTCAAGCGCGCAGGACACGCGGCCCGAATGTCGGCGCACTGCGTGCGGACGCGAAAATTCCGGTTGCCGGATCGGGATGAGATCGTGGATGAAATATACCGATTTCAATCCGTGGCGCTGCACCCATTCAAAATGCTTCGGCAGGTCAAAATCGGTATGGGAAGCATTTATGTAAACACCGGCACCTGCACCAAAGCATGGCCTGGGCTCAGCCAATATGCGCGGCAAGAAACTGCTAAACGCGGCTCGAAACCCGGCCTTGGGCAGTCCGAACATATTTTGCAGTTTAATGGTGTTTCCCCGCCCCAGCGTACGAACCAACCCCCTGTGCTGAACCACAGCCAAAGATCGCTCGCGGAAGTGATCGAGATAGGCGAGACATACCCTGTCGATCCCGGTTGGTTGTCTGCCAGTCCACTTCAGCGAGATGAGACGTGTTACATCGAGCAGAATCTGACCTGCGCCCTCAGCCATCAACTGCCTCAATATCCCGCGAGGTCCCAGCGCTGGCATTTAGCCACGCGATATACTGGGATGTTTGCTCTTCCCCCAAATCGTGGGCGCGCATATCATCAACGTCGAGCCACCATTGACCGCAGATATCCATGGTTTGCGCGCGCCCTTCATCGGCGAGAACCCGCATCCCGTCAGACAATGAGCCTGGCAGGCCTTGAACAATGGCACGGCGTATTGCGGCAGGAAGTTTGTGATTAGCAAGAAAAGCACCGCAAT
>CALLQC010000034.1 GCA_938015255.1 uncultured Erythrobacter sp. | reverse complement strand
AGCAGTTCGTACGTTCCGGTTGAGGCCATGTGCAGGCTTTCAAGCGCGGGCGTGGCGCTGGCGAGCACCACTGGAATATCCTCAAACCGGGCGCGCATCACCGACACGTCTCGGGCGTTGTAACGCACCCCGTCATCCTGTTTGAAGCTAACCTCATGCGCCTCGTCGACCACAATCAGGCCGAGTTTCGCATAGGGTAGAAAAAGCGCCGAACGCGCCCCTACGATTACCTGCGCGCTCCCTTCCGATATGGCCCGCCATGCGCGCCGCCGTTCGGTCGATTTCAGCGACGAGTGCCACTGGACCGGAGGCGTGCCGAAACGCTGTTCGAACCGGACAAGGAAATTTTCTGTGAGCGCGATCTCCGGCAGCAGTACCAGCACCTGCCGGCCCATCCGGATGGCTTCTGCAACAGGCTCGAAATAGGTTTCGGTTTTGCCTGATCCCGTCACCCCGTCGAGCAGCACTGGTGCGTATTTCTGCGCAACCACCGCTCGGACCAGGTGCCTCGCGACCTCCATTTGATCGGGCGATAGCGCGGGCTGATGATGGTCTGCGTCAGCGGGAGGGTAGGGACGATCAATCGCCACGGTAACAGGCTCTATGACACCCTGATTGACAAGACCGCGCAGCACACCTTCGGAAACACCTGCGATTGATGCAAGCTCACGGATGGTCGCCTGCTCTCCTTCAAGCCCTTCGATTGCCGCGGCACGCTGCGGTGTCATGCGTTCTGGCGTGCCGCCTGAGAGGCGATATTCTGTGGTCGTCATCGGTCCGCCCAGTGCGCCGCCACTGGACAGGACCATGCGCGCAACGCTGGCCAGCGAAGCACAGTAATAATCGGCGGTCCACTCAATCAGCCGGCGAAGCGGCGCGGAAAGGGGGGGTACAGGTACAACCTCGCGTATGGGTCGCAGCTTTGACGGGGGCACTTCGGCACCCGGCAATCGACCTTCGTCCCACACGATGCCCATTACCGTGCGCGGTCCGAGCGGCGCGATCACAACGGTGCCCGGCTGGATTGGCATGCCGCCGGGCACTGTGTAATCCAGTGGGCCAAGCGCTGCATTGAGGACAAGGAGTCGGACGCGGTTCATGATTCACCGGCCAATATGGGCGCGCATAGGGTCAATCTACAAGGAAAGGTCGATAGGATATGAACGGGCTAGCACAATCCAGACTGGAACGCCGCACGATGCTGAAGGGCGCAATCGGGGGTGCAGCTGTTCTTGCGCTGCCTGCCTGCTCAACCTTGCCCGGTTTCAGTCTTACAGAGGCCGTCCGCCGATTGCTGCTCGCATCGAGCGAACGCGCATTTGCCACACTCACTGCTCCGGACGGGTACTGGGATGACCAGGTCGGCCGGCTTGGCCTGAGCAACCTGCTGGGTACACGCGGCGATGTGCTATCCCGAATTCTCACCTCCAGCCTGTTCAAGAACCGGCTGGAAGACGCCTTTGCCGATATCGCAATCGAAGGATCTTACCGCGCCGCTCCGATTGTTACGGATGCTGTCCGCGTGATCGGTCTTGCCAATGCGATCGAACTCGTGCGCGGCGGCCCGAAAGCGGCCACCACCGCATTGCGCGGGGAGCTGGGCGGGCGTTTGATTGACGAAATGGTGCCGGAGCTCGGCAATGCGATCAGCATCGCGTCAGACCCATTGGTGGCAGAATTGATCAACGGCCTTACCGGGACAGATGTGGGCGGGATTGCCCAGCGCCTTGCGGGGAATATCGACGAATCCATCTGGACCGAGATCGGCAATGAGGAGGCTGCCATCCGCGCAAATCCGCGCGAAACCAACGATCCGGTTCTGATCGGCGTATTTGGTGCAGGTTCGGTGATCTAGCTGGCGATCAGAATCGCGCAGTGATCCCAACATTCGCAATGTGGTCAATCCGGTCTTCGCCGTCGCGAAACACGCGCTGGTTTAGATAGCCAGGTGTAAAAGTAACACCCTTGGCGACGGGCACAGTCACACCAGCAAAGTTGCGCCAATTGGCGACGCCTTCTCGGTTGAACGCAACACCGTTCAGCCCGATGAAGGGTTCGGTGTAGAACACGATATTGTTTTTATCGCTGATCGGTGCTGTCAGCTGGATAAGGTTGCGATAACGCCAGCCGGTCGCGCTGCTTTCTTCGAAGAAGCGCTGCTCTAATCTGTTGCGCGACGTGATCTTTACGCCGTTTTCTGCGCTGAACAGTGTGACGTTGAGTTCCTGATAGATGCGGTGCTCGTTGACTTCGACGGGACCAACCGGGTCAGTCAGGATGTATGCGTACCCGCCACCAAAATTGACTTTGTCGGATATGCGGTAGCCGATGAATGACCGCAGCAGCAATTGACCCAGCCGGTCCGCGTCGTTCGTGAAGCGTTCCTGCGCCTCGCCGCGCACATACCAATCACCATCGTCGTCCAGATCGACAAAAATGAACTGGCCACCCCAGACATTGAAGTCCTCTTCGGTTGCCGAAGCAGGTGCTGCGACCAGCGCGGCCAACATACACGCTGTTGCTGTCAAAATGCGTGACATTGCCTGTCCCTTTTCGATCCAATTCCATCTTCAGGCTATGAGGTCCATAATCCCGATCCGCAATTGCAGTTCCCGCTGAATTTGGCGTGGAGCGATAGCAGGGGCGTCTGGCCTCATACCACGCGGTGTGCCATCCCGCTGGAACGCGATTCGAACACTCAGAGGAAAGCTGACGCCATGAAATTCTTCGCCGACACCGCAGAGATTGACGAAATCAAGGATCTGGCTGCGACTGGACTGCTCGACGGGGTAACGACGAACCCCTCTCTCATCGCGAAGTCCGGGCGTGATTTTATGGAGGTGACCAAAGAGATATGCGGGATCACCGATGGCCCTGTCAGCGCTGAGGTGGTCGCTCTTGATCATGAAACGATGATGAAAGAAGCGGAGGTGCTGCGTAAGATCGCCGACAATGTCTGTATCAAGGTTCCGCTTACCGTGGATGGTCTCAAGACCTGCAAGGCACTGACCGGTGAGGGCACCATGGTCAATGTCACCCTGTGTTTCTCAGCCAATCAAGCGCTCCTCGCGGCGAAAGCCGGGGCGACATTCATTTCGCCGTTTGTCGGCCGGCATGACGACAACGGGTTTGATGGGATGGAGCTGATCAGTGACATCCGCCTGATCTACGACAATTATGATTTCGGCACTGAAATCCTGGTCGCGAGCGTTCGCCATGTCACCCACGTACTCGAAGCGGCAAAGATTGGCGCAGACGTGATGACAGCGCCGCCCAAGGTAATCCATGCACTGTTCAAGCATGTGCTGACCGACAAGGGGATCGAGGGATTCCTGAAGGACTGGGAAAAAACCGGGCAAACGATCGGGTAGCGGAACTATCAGGTAGCGGCGGAGGGGATTAGTCTCTATCTGCCACCGGAAATGGCGGAAGAATCTCCTCTCGACATCTTTAAATTGGCTTTGACCGGCGCATCGCGGGCAATCGCGAAGGATGCTGAGGTCGAGGTCGCGTGGAGCGCGGATGTGCCGGGCGCGGCTGGCAACCGGTTCCGCGTTCCGTTGCCCGGCCGAGATTTTCCCGCTGATCAGGTTACCGAAGCGCGCGGCTTTGCTGACAGCTTCGCGCTGAAACTGCGCCATCATAATGCTGGCCTGCATGCGACAGGCGCCCCGCCGGAACCGGTTGCACGCGCCTGTTATGACGCAATCGAACAGGTCCGTTACGAAGCATTGGGCGCAAACAGGTTCGGCGGGATTAAATCAAACCTTGATGCCGCGACCCGTTTGCGGCTGGCAGGCGACGATATTGTCCGTGCGCAGAATTCTTCCGAGGTTCCGTTGCAAACGGCGCTGGCTCTGCTGCTGCGCGAGGAGCTGACCGGCGAACCGATCCCGCAAAAGGCGCAGCCGGGGATCGGTCTGGTCCGTAAGTTCATCGAAGAGAAAGTGGGCAAGGACTTTTCCGCGCTTTCGGATCGGCTTGCCGATCAGGAAGCTTTCCAGCAGCTGACGCTGGATCTGCTTCGCGAACTTGATCTCACCCGCCCGACCGACGCTCCCGAAGACGAGAGCAATGAAGACGGCGAAGAAGATGACGGTCAGGATGAAGACCAGAACGGCGATGAGCAGGAAGAAGGCGATGCCAACCCCCAGAGCGCCGAGATGGCAGGCGAAATGGCCGAGGGTGATGGCAACGCCGATGGTGATACGGAAATGTCCGCCGAGGACGAAATGCAGGAGGGTGAGCCCGGCGAGGAAGGCGATGCCTCCAACGCACCCGTCCGGCCAAACAGACCGCAAACCGACATACCCGACGGACTGGATTACAAGTATTTCACCGACAGGTTCGACGAAGAGATCGGAGCGCCGGAATTGTGCGATTCCGAGGAGCTTGACCGGCTGCGAGCGTATCTTGATAGCCAGCTGACGGGATTGCAGGGGGTGGTGACACGTTTGGCAAACCGGCTCCAGCGCCGCCTGATGGCGCAGCAGAACCGCAGCTGGGACTTCGATCAGGAAGAGGGCGTTCTGGATGCCGCCAGGCTTTCGCGCGTCGTCGTCTCGCCCGGTACAGCTCTGAGCTATAAGGTTGAGCGTGATATCGATTTCAAGGATACTGTCGTCACGCTGCTGATCGACAATTCCGGTTCAATGCGCGGTCGGCCCATCAGCATTGCCGCAATCAGCGCCGACATTCTGGCGCGCACTCTGGAGCGCTGCGGGGTCAAGACCGAGATCCTCGGCTTCACAACCCGCGCGTGGAAGGGCGGTCAGAGCCGTGAGGCGTGGCTCGCCGATGGCAAACCGCAAAATCCCGGCCGTCTCAACGACTTGCGGCACATCATTTACAAGCAGGCTGATGAGCCTTGGCGCCGCGCGCGCCGCAATCTCGGCCTGATGATGCGCGAAGGGCTGCTGAAAGAGAATATCGACGGAGAGGCACTGATGTGGGCGCATTCCCGCCTGATCTACCGCCCCGAGGAACGCCGTATCTTGATGGTGATTTCAGATGGCGCTCCGGTTGATGACAGCACCTTGTCGGTAAACTCGGCAGGCTATCTTGAAGCGCACCTTCGCGGTGTGATCGAATGGATCGAAAAAGCCTCGCCCGTGCAACTGGTCGCCATCGGGATCGGCCATGATGTGACGAGGTATTACCGTCGGGCCGTGACAATCATGGACGTCGAACAACTCGGCGGCACGATCATGGAGCAGCTTGCGGAACTGTTCGAGGATGAGAAGGGCCAAAGATCGGGAGGGCGAAGGCGGTGAGCGGGCCTAGCCGTTACGAACCGCCATCCGACTTCCTCCGAGCAGTAATTGCAGAGGAAGTTCCCTTTTCGCCGGGCCAATTTGGTGATCAAAACCTTGCTCGACTTATCGAGTTTACACGGGATTGTGACGACGCGAACCGCGACTGGGCGGTCATGTTGCTATCTCAACTTGAGCTGAATCGCCCTGACGTTAGATCGGCTTTGCTGGCGGCATCAGATGACCCTAATCCGGAGGTCAGAAGCGAAGCGATCCTTGGGCTGGTTGCTCTTGATCGGGCAAAAGCACTAGCTCTGACCAAGCGCGAATTTGCTGGCCCAACGGTGCTCTTGCCGGTTTTTGAAGCTGCAGAGCTTCTTGCTCACCCTTCGCTGGTCGAAGACCTCCAGTGTTTTCAAGAACCGAGCGGATGCCAATACATGGATGACGTCGCCAAAAGAGCGTTAGATGCCTGCACTGCAGGGAAGGACGATATATGAACGTAACCGAAGCCGTCACCAGCCGCCGCTCTGTGCGGGAGTTTCTCGACAAGCCGGTCGAGCTTGATACCATCCGCCGCGTCATGGACACGGCGCGTTGGGCGGCTTCGGGCTGCAATTACCAGCCGTGGGAAGCCTCCATCGTCACGGGTGAGCCTCTGAAACAGCTTCAGGCCAAGATCACCTCGACCCCGCCGCAAGAGCTCGAATACGATTGGGACGCGCCCAAGCAGGAGGAAGCTTACAAAGAGCGCCTTCACGGCATTTCCAAAGGCATGTTCGATGCGCTTGGCATTGCGCGCGATGATGGTCAGGCCCGCATGGCCGCGATGGGCCGCAACGCCACCAGCTTTGACGCGCCGGCCGTCATGTTCGTCTATTTCCCTAGGTTCATGAAGGCCCCCCAGTGGTCGGACACCGGCATGTGGCTGCAAACCGTGGCGCTGCTGCTGCGCGAGGAAGGGCTCGACAGTTGCTATCAGGAGTTCATGGCATTCTACGCCAATGTGATCCGCGACTTCCTTGGCCTCGATCACGAACGCTACATGTTCTTTTGCGGCATGGCGATCGGATACCGAGATCCGGATGCGCCGGTGAATAATTTCGAACGCGAGCGTGTCCCGCTTGATCAGCAGGTGAAATTCCTCGGTTGGGATTAAGGTCGCGGGGCCCATCGCCCCCCATTGGCACAGGGCAAAGATAAGCGGCGAAACAGGGCGCATATTTACAATGCCCGACTCGACTCCACCGCTAGAACACTCCTAACAACGAAAAAACAAAACAATGCATCGGTGTCGCGCATTCGAAGGTTGATCTTTGATATCGACCAGAAAGCCTCGGGGGGAGGGCGTGATCGTGAAACGAATAGCTTTAGGCGTATCAGGATTTTTGGCTGCAGCATTTGGCCTGCTTGCCACTGCCGACGCGCAAAGCGGTTCAGTGCTGACCCGCGACAGTTTTCCAATCGGCGACTCCAATGGCATCCTTTGCCAGGTTCAGGATCGCAGCGTTGAAAACCCGGCGAAGCAAAGCGTATTCGACCGGCGATGGGCGGTCGTGTGCCGTGATAATCCGCAGCCGATTGCGGAAGTTTTCGCCTTCCGAAACTTCGATGGCGCTGCCGATAGCGCGGTCCAGTCGCTCCGCCGGTTTCCGGTAAGTTGCGCAGGCGGTTCAGCCACAGAGCCTGCACTGGCGGGCGCGCAAAAGAACCGCTGCGTGGTCGATGATACTCAGCTTGGCTGGACACGTATCTCGGCAAGTTCCGGCGCGATGACCTTCGTTGCCGAGGGGTTTGAAGCCTATGATGACGCAACGATCCTTGCGCTGAAATCGGTGCTGGACAATGCGATCGCGAAAGGCACGATCGATGCGGCGTCCACGTCTGTCTCCGACCCGCTATCTTTCGCCCGCGTGCAGGCGGAAACGCTAAAGCCGCAGCAGGCGCTGGCTGAGGGCTATCGCCGTAATCTTGGCGGTGAATATGCGGAGGCTGCAGCCTATTTTGAAACGCTGCAGCAGCGGCTCGAAGGCAGCGACGATCATGACATCAATCCGGGCGAGTTTCTAGTCAATCGTGCGTTGCAAAAGAGCAATCTGGGTGAATTCAGTATAGCGAACCGGCTATTTGATCAGGCCGAGCAGTTGACGCTGAATGATCCGATTGCTGGCCGGCTTCAGCGTAATTTCGAAGCCATCCATCTGCTCAATCAGGGCCTGTTCAACGATGCGATTGCGCGTCTTGGCGAAGAATTACGGGGGGCATCGTTGGGTGTCGCAGAGCGGGATGGCAAATTGGCTATAACTCTGCCCTTGTCGGAACGGATCAATCAATCGCAAACGGGCGGCACATTGCTGGGCGTGGTCGATGAATTGCGCCTTACGCCGCAGGAGCGGGCGCAGATTCTGGACGCGCAGGCCCTGCAGATCCGCGGAACAGCACAGCGCATCAACGGATCGGCCGACGCCGCAAGAGCCGATCTGATCGAAGCATATGCGCAGGCGATCGAAGTGCGCGATGGACGCGTCACATCGATTACCCGGTTACGCTCACAGGTGCTGGCGGACCTGGCGGCGATTGCCGAGGCGCGCGGTCAGGAAGGCGATGCGGAAACGTATTTGCGCAATGGCCTCGAAATTATCAGCGCACAATATCCAGAGCGGCGCGCGGTAAGTGCGATGGAAGCGCGGCTGGCTGCATTCCTGCTGCGGCAGGGGCGCGGCGACGAGGCGATGGAGATCTATGGCCGCGTCATCGACCGCGCTGTGGGCAAGCGCAACGCCATCACCGGCTTTGCTAATCAGCTCAATCCCTATTACGCGGCGCTCGCGCCGAATGTCAGCAGTGATCCAGCGGCGGCCGATGCATTCTTCAAGGCGATCCAGGTGCTGGTCCGACCGGGTGTTGCAGAGACGCAGGCGGTCCTTGCGCGTGAGCTCAGTGCCAATTCAGACGAGGCCGCGCGCCTGTTTCGTCAGTCGATTGACCTGGGGCGCGATATTGAGCGCGCGCGCATTCGGTTTGAAGCGCTGAGCCGTGCCGAGCCCAATGCTGCGGTCCGGCTTGAACTTGGCGAACTCACCGAACGTATTGCAAATCTGGAGCGCGAGCAGCTGAGCGCTCAAGTCAAGCTAAACGATTATCCGCAGTACCGCGTGGTTGCGCCATCATCGCTCAGCCTCACAGATTTCCGCAGCTCGCTCAAGCAGGGTGAGGGATATGCCCGTATCGCGATGGTGGGCGAAGATATCTTCATGTTTTACGCCGACCGCAATGGGGCAAAGGCCTACCAGCTTGATGTGACGATTGATGATCTGGAATTTCAGGTCGACATTATCCGCGCATCGATATCCTCGTTTGAGGGCGGCCAATATGTCACCTACCCTTTCGAACTGGCAGAGGCGCGCGCGCTTTACGAACAATTGTTTGGCCCGATTGCCGGCGAGCTTGCGGCGATTGATCATCTGATTTTCGAACCGGATGGCGCGTTGCTACGCTTGCCGGTCGATATACTTGTTGCTGATGATGCGTCCGTCGATCGCTACAATGCCCGGCAGGAAGATCCTGATAGCGATCCATTCGATTTTACAGGTGTAAACTGGCTGGGCAAGCAGGCCAAGGTCAGCACCGCGGTATCAGCGCAGGCGTTTGTCGATGCACGCAAAGTAGACGCCTCTAGCGCGAGCCGGCAGTATCTGGGTCTTGGGAAGAACAAACCGCTTGGCGAGATTTCGCTAATCGACTTCGGCGTGGCAACCACCACGGGCGGCAACAATTGCGAATGGAACCGTTCGCTTTGGAACAATCCGATTGACGATGCCGAACTTGTGACCGCTGCAAATCTGATCGGGGCATCTCAGTCCGAGATTGTCACCGAAGGCGGCTTTACCGACACCATGTTGATGGGCCGGGACAACCTCGACGAATACCGCGTGCTTCATTTTGCAACGCATGGTCTGGTCACGCCGCCCAATCCGGACTGCGACGCGAACCCGGCACTTGTGACATCTTTCGGCGATAAGAATTCCGACGGGCTTTTGTCGTTCGATGAAATTTTCGAACTCGATCTCGACGCGGATATCATCATCCTGTCTGCCTGCGATACCGCCGGGGAGGCTAGTATCGAGGCGACCCGAGCTGCTGGCGTTGCGACGGGCGGTGGCACCGCTCTCGACGGTCTTGTGCGCGCTTTCATCGGTGCTGGCGGGCGTGCGGTTCTGGCAAGCCATTGGCCCGCGCCCGATGACTACGACGCGACCGAACGGTTGATATCAGACATGTTCAGGCGCGGGCAGACCGAGACAATCGGCGAAGCGCTGCGGCAATCACAAATCGTATTGATGGACGAGGCGGACACCTCGCACCCTTATTATTGGGCGGGCTTTGCACTCATCGGCGACGGAACACGCGATTTCCTTTCGAGAGGCGGCGGCGTGGCCAGGGTTGAAAGCGACACCAGGCGTCTGGCGGTGAGCGAATGAGACAAAAACGCAGAAGCGAGTCAACTCGACAGGATATGATCATGAAACCCTATCTTCGCAGCACAGTATTTGGTGCCGCTATGGCCATCGTCGCTTGCGCGGGCAGTGCTGCGCAGGCCCAGACCCGAGAAGAGATTCAGCGCGATCTTCTGGAGCGTCAGCTGCGAACCGAGGGTGAGGCGGTTTCGGTCGAGACGGCAAGTGATACCGCTCCCTGTCCGCTGGCGGGCCCGCAATTTGCGGACCTCACATTCCAGTTTTCGGGCGCCGATTTCTCCGGCTTGGAGGCGGTCGGGAATGATCTGGTTTCCCCAGCATATAGCGATCTGATAGGACAGACGCTTTCTGTCGCGTCGATCTGCGATATTCGTGACCGCGCCACAGCGATTTTGCGCGATGCGGGCTATCTGGCGGTCGTGCGCGTCCCGGTTCAGGAAATCGACGACGGCAGCGTGGAATTCAACGTCGTGCTGGCCCGGATGACAGCGGTGCAGATTCGCGGCGATGCAGGGCGGTCTGCGGGGGCTTTGCAGCAATATATTGATAAGCTCGCCGGACAACCGGTGTTCAATGTGCGCGATGCGGAGCGTTATCTGCTGCTTGCGCGCGATATTCCGGGTCTAGATGTGCGTCTTTTGATGCAACCTGCTTCGCGCGAAAACGGTGCACAGCCCGGCGATGTTGTCGGTATTTTCAACGTCGGACGCGATCCGGTCCAGTTCGATGCGACCGTGCAGAATTTCGGATCGAAAGCGGTTGGCCGGATTGGCGCATTTGCGCGGCTGCGGTTGAATGGACTTACAGGGCTTGCTGATCAGACGACAATCAGCGGGTATTCAACCACCGATATCGATGAGCAGACCGTGCTCCAGCTGGGCCACGACATGCGGCTGGGGTCTGAAGGCCTGACGATAGGCGGGAACCTCACCTTTGCCTGGTCGCAGCCGGGGATTGCAGGGCCGGATCTGTTCGAATCGGAGACCATCATCGGCACAGCCTATGCGGCATATCCCTTCAAGCGGACACAGACCGCCAATCTGTTTGGGCGCGTTGGTCTCGATGTTGTAAATCAGGACGTCGAATTCACCAATCTGCCGCTGAGCGAAGATCGGCTGCGCGTCGCATTCGCACGGCTGGAATTCAACGCCATCGATTTTGCGAGCCTCAGCGGTGTTGGCGGCTATTCTTCGATTGAACCCAAGACTGGTGCTGCTGGTAGTATCGAGATCCGGCAGGGCCTTGATGTCTTTGGCGCAAGCGAAGGCTGCGGTGTAGGCTTCGTCAACTGCACCGGGCCCGGGGATCTTCCGCCAACCAGGTTGGATGGCGATCCTACCGCATTGGTAATCCGCGCCGAAGCACAATTCGATTACCGGCCGGACCCGCTGTGGCTCATTCGCGTTCGGCCACGTGTGCAGTATTCGCCCGATGCCTTGTTCAGTTACGAACAGGTTTCCGGAGGCAACTACACCTCAGGCCGGGGCTTCGATCCCGGCGCGGTGATCGGTGATAGTGGCTATGGCGCGCAGGTCGAATTCGCATATGGATCGCTCCTGCCCGAGACACCGGGTGGGCGTGCATTCCAGCCCTATGCCTTTTTTGACTGGATGGCGGTGAGTTCGAAGAACATTCCGGGCGATCCGCAGACAGTCAGCTCAATCGGCGGAGGCCTGCGGGCGACTTTGGGCCAGCGAATTTATCTCGATGTTTTTGGCGCGGTTCCGCTTGAACGGGCGCCCTTCCAGACCGAGCGCGGTGACGTGCGCTTGCTCGCAACGATTTCGGTGCAGCTGTAATGAGCAGGGCCGGGGGAAATGTAGCTATGAGCGCTGATCAGAAACAAGCTGCGCAAAAGGCGCAAGAAAACAGGGGCAATCGCCGGATGCGGTTGCTGTATTCGGGATCTGCCCTAGCTGCAGCAATTGCCTTGTCTGCAGCTGTGGCTGAACCTGCCCTCGCGCAATCTGCACCTTCCTTGCCGCCGCGCGTGCAAATGGATCGGGAGGGAATGGTATCGATCTCTCGCGATACGATGCTGCAACCGAATGCGCAGTCGATCCAGCCGTTTTCACCAAATAGCGGCGTTGTTGCTGCCCCGCCGGCACCGTCGGCGCCGGTTGGCGGACCAGCAATTCCAACACCCTCAACGCCCGCTTCAACAGGCTCAGGATCTGGGGTGTCATTTGCCTCTTCCGGTCCGGATGTAAGTTTTTCCAGCACTCCTGCACCGGCCCCAGGCGACGCCAACACCGCTGGGATCAATGTCCGCGCGACAGCGAACTATTTCTCAAGCGAAGTCGACTTTCGCCCCGGCGCAGGGGTTGATGTCGTCGAACTGATCACGACCGAAGCGATCATAAACTGGTCAACATTTGCGGCTGGAACAACTGGCGGGACGGTCGATTTCCTGCCCGCAGGCGGAAACCTGCGTTTCACCAGCGACCAAGCCGGATTCACGGTGCTCAACCGCGTTTTCACGCCTTCGATAGACAGCGCGATCCGCATTGATGGTAATATCACAAGCGATATTTTGAATGGTGCGGTAACGGGCGGCAATGTCTGGTTTTACAGCCCCGGCGGCATCATCGTTGGATCAACGGCGGCGTTCGATGTGGGCAGTCTGGTCCTCACCAGCAGCAATCTCGATTCGATAACGTCAGGATTGCTGAGCTTTGGCGGCGTTGCCGAAGTGGATACCGCGGTCATAATCGAAAGCGGTGCCACAATCACCGCACAGACCGATGTCATCGCATTGGCACCGCGGGTCGAGCAAAATGGAACGGTCCGCGCAGGCGGTAATGTTGCCTACATCGGGGCAGAGCAGGCGGAAATCACCTTCGGCAACGGCCTGTTCGGTATCGTTGTGAATGTCGGAACGGAAGACGCCAATGGTGTCGTTCATACTGGCACAACCAGCGGCCCGACCCCGTTTGATGATCCACCGCGCGCGATCCAGATGACTGCCATTTCAAAGAATGACGCGGTTACAATGTTGATCAGCGGGACGATCGGCTACGATGATGCGTCAATTGCCACTGAATCAAACGGTGTCATCATTCTGCGCGCAGGTGAAGATGGTTCAGCGCAAACTGGCAATGTGGAATTTGGCGCAACCACGCTCAACAGTGATACGGTCACCTTGACCAATGGCAGTGTGTCAATCGCTGTCGATGGTCAGGGCGAAAACTTCACAATTGGTAGTGGCACGCAGAGCGCGGATTTCTTCGCGGTCGGTGATGACGAAATTAACATTTCGGCGACTTCCGGTGCGAGCATTGTGGGCTTTGGCGATTTTCTGGCAGGTGCCAGCGACAGCGGCCTTGGCGGTGTGGTCAATGTCACGATCGACGATGCGGGCCGCAATGATGATTCCAGCATCAGTGGTCTGATTATTGGCGGAGACATCACCCTTACCGCAAGCGCGCTGGGAATAAGCGACAGCGCACCGACCGGCATTGGTAGCGACGCGATTGCGGGGATCGTAAATATCAACGTCACGCAAGGCGGAGAGCTGATCGCAGGCGGCGATATCAATATATCGGCTGACGCGTTTGCCGGTTTTGGCGGGCAGGAAAATGGCGCTGCCACCGCAGGCGCGGTCAATCTCTTGATCGACGGCGTTAACACGCGCATTGGATCCAACAATGCGTTTATCGTGTCCGCGGCAGCAGAATCCGCCAACGATCCCACCAGTTCCGGTCTCGAGCCGGCAACCGGCGGCGACATCAGCGGCGGTTCTGTCAATTTCAGACTTATCGACGGCACCTTTGCCGCTCCGATCCTGGACATCGATGTAAGCGCAATTCACGTTGATGGCAGGGCAGGGGCCAGCGTAAACGCGTTTGGCGGTTCGGCTGATATCAACAATGTGGCTGCAACTCTCGCTACGCAAATCATCCAGATTTCTGCCGATGCTGTCGCGGGCGAGGGACGGTCCGGTGATGACTTTGCGGCAGGCAATATCGGTGGAACAGGCATTGGCGGTTCAATCAGTTTTGTAAGCGGCGAGGATATTGCGTCCTTGGCTGACATTTCGCTGACCGCGATTGGCATTGGCGGCGATGGCGGAAATGGCGGGCTCGCATCTGATGGCGGGGCGGGCGGTTCGGCCATAGGTGGCAATGTCCGTTTCGAAGTCGGCGGCACAGGGCCGGTATTGGCCAATCTCGCTGACATCACGCTTGAAAGCAGAGCAAATGGCGGCGACGGCGGCGATGGCGGCGGCGATGGATCGGGAACCAATAGCGGCTCTGGGGGGGCGGGCGGCGATGCCACCGGCGGGGTTGCTGAATTTGCTGTTTCAGGCGCAGGGGCGACCTTCACGCTCAATTCCGATGCTGTCATTTTCAACGCCAATGCGCGTGGTGGCGGCGGCGGATTGGGAGCGGATAACTTCAGCGCCCTGGCCGCTGGCAATGGCGGCGTTGGCGGTGATGGAGCGGCCGGTGCTGTCGTGGTCGAAGCCATAAGCGGCGCAGCAGTGTCGTTAACCGCTGGCAGCGGCCCTTTCACCTTGTCCGCGCAGGGTGAGGGCGGCTTTGGCGGGAATGGCGGAGATTTTGGCGGATCGGCAGGGAATGGCGGTTCAGCAGGCATCGGTACGGGCGGCTCGCCCACTTTGCGCGCGATCGGCGGCACCTTAAGCGGCGGCGCGGTTGATCTTTTGGCGGAAGGCGTTGCGGCAGGCGGCGGAGCAAGCGGAACTGACGGCTCTGTTCCAACCGGATCTGATGGATTTGGCGGCACCGCTATTGGCGGAACCCCTGTCATCGAAATCCTCGGTGACGGCCCCGGTGCGATCTCACTGGGAGCGGTCGATATCCGGGCGATCGGTTTTCCTGGTGACGGGGTGACAAATTCACTGGCCATCGGTGGTCAGGTAAGGATTACGGACGGATCATCTGATCCCGCCGGGCTGATAACGATGAGCTCGCTCAGCGTGACGGCAACAGGTGATCTGGGCCCAGCGAGCGGCCCGTCCCTGACATTCGAAAGTGGCAATGGCCCAGTAACAATCACTGGCAATTTCACCGCGACGACCGCCGGAGATATCGCGTTTGTCTTCGATGGTGATGGCCAACTTTCGGTCGGCAATAACGTGAACCTTGATGCCGGCGGCAGCATCACTGCGGTGCACACAAATAACGGCATCCCCACCAGCTCGATTTTCGCCGATAACGATTTTATCGCGGTTGCGGCTGGGGATTTCGATGCTGCTTTGGGCACCATTATTGAGGCGGGACGTGAAGTTCAGATTACAGCCGCAAATATCGGGTTCGACACGATCATTGCAGGCAACGACAATATCTTCGACACGGGGGCAATCGCGCTCACTTTGAATGCCGTCACAGGCAGCATTACCGGTGCAGCGACCGGGTCACTTTCCGCTATCGCCGGTATCGATCTGGACGCGGCGCAGGCGATTTCGGTCGGAGACGTACTCGTCAATGATGGGCAGATTTTCATTGATGCTGTAACGACACTCGCGGCTGGCGAAGTTCGGGTTACGAGGGGTGGGCTCGCAAGCAATGAGGTTGTCGTTATAAATTCGGGCGCGGACATGGTCCTTGGCAATGTGCGCGCTCAGGATACGCTTACAATCGTCAGCGGAGGGGCACTGACGACTGGTGATCTATCTGGCACCGGAGTGACGGCGACAGCAACAGGCGCGGTCGATATCCTTGATGTGACGATCTTCAATGGCGTTGCGGGCGGTGCCAATATCAACATTTCAGGCACGTCCATTCTGGTTGACAACATCGTGGCGCCTACGGGCACGGGCAATGAAATCAACCTGACCGCATCGGCCGGTTTCGTTGATGTGGTGTCTGCTGATTCCCAGGGACGGGTGAATATCAATGCGCCTGGTGATGTGACTTTCGGTGATCTGGCCGGGCTTGGTGTCTTCATCAATTCCGGCGCCAGCGTTTCCGGTACACGTGCAGCATCCGATCGCGCTATTAATTCAGGTCCGCGCAATGTGGAGATCACTGCTGTCGGCGACGTATCGGTGGAAGAGTTTTCAACGGTCAACAGCGTGGTCATTGACGCTGCATCGTTCTCTGCCGGCCTCATCACGACCGGCAATGGCATTGGCGGGGTCGCGAGCCACGTGACCGTGACTGTGACGGGCAATGCATCGATCACTTCCGGCGATGTTCAGGGCTTTATAGACATTGATGCGGACTCCATCACGGTCGGCGATTTGGCGGTTTCAGCCACATCGGAATTCGACAGTGTGACCGGAGACATCAGCATCGGATCAATTCTGACTGGTTCGCAGCTGAACTTCAATTCCGCCGCGAACCTGACGATCGGCGATCTGGTTCTGCGCGGCACCGATGTGCTTGGAAACCAGACGCGCAACCTCATCGCTGCGGGCGACATTACCGTTACCGGCACGATTGAAAGTCACGATTTCATAAACCTGACAGCAGGCGCAAATGTCGATGCGAATGTTCTGAACGCCAGGGACAACGTGAATGTAACCGCCGGTGCGCTGGCGGATGTTGCCAATATCATCACAACTGCCACGGGTGATGTTAATGTAACCGGGGCCGATGTGATCGTGAACGATGCGACGGTTGACGGCAATTTTGCAGCCAACAGCACGGTTGGCGATATAACCTTTAACGGAACGGTTTCGCCCAATGCTGGTCTGACAGCGGATTCTGCGAACGACATTTTCTTCAATATCCTCAACATCACCAACGGCAATCTCACGCTCACGGCGGCCCGCGATGTCGTTGGCGTGGATGCGATCAACAGCGCACCGTTCCCAAGCGGCGGGCTGGATCGCACAGTGATCAATGCGGGCCGTGACATCACGCTTTCCGGAACAGCGCAATCGCTGGACGACGGTGTTTTCCTGAATGCGGTGCGCAATCTTACTGTCGGGACGATTGACGCGGCCGATACGATTGAAGCTATTGCAGGCGGCGTTGTCAGTGTGGGCAATGCGCTCAGTACAAATGGCAATTTTTCGGCCACATTCCGCGGCGCGTCTGTGCGCTTGGACAATGCCGATATCGCGGCGCTCAATTTCATGCTGGATGCAACGGCAGGCGACATCGACAGCGCCGGCGTGATCACCACTGCTGGTCAGGCCGATATCGATGCGACCGGAGTAATCCGCCTCAACGATTTCACCGCCACGCAGCTAACCAATATTCTGGCGGGTGGAGGATACGATTCAGGCAATATTGCAAGCAGCAATTCCACGCTGAACCTGGCCTCTACCGGCGGGAACACCACCCTTGGCGATGTGACAGCGGGGAGCAATCTCTCACTTGATATCGTAGGTAACCTGACGAGCGGTGTGCTTTCCTCCGGTGCCACTAGCCCGGGAATCGGTGTCACCGTTACCGGCGATGCTGATATCGCGGGAGCCAGCGCGAATGGCGGGCTGGACTTCAACATTTCCGGCGCACTGTCTGGCGGTGACTTTACGGGCCGCGGTCAGGTGGCGTTCGATGCAACAAGTATCGACGTAGGCAATGTCGAATCGATCATAGCGCAAGTGCTGCTGACCTCGACAATTGGCGATGTGATCGCGGATACGATAACCACCGGGCTCACCACCACGGTAACCTCTGCTGCCGGCGTAAACCTAGGCCTCGTCAACTCAAGCGCCAGCTTCGGCGTAACGAGCGTGGGGGACGCATCCATAGGCGGGGCCGATGTTGATGGTAGCATCACATTCAACATCGGTGGAAATCTGACAGCTGGCGATATGGTTTCGCGCGCGGTCAGCCCCGGCGTGATCATAGATGTTGCAGGCGATGCGGCGTTCGGCGCTCTCAGCGCGCAAGGCCTTCTGACCGTCGATATTGTCGGCAACCTGACCGGCACCGACTTTAGCGGTGTGGGTCTTGCAACGATCGAAGGAGCGACCGTCACGCTTGGCAGTCTGAGCAATGACAATGTCGCCAATATCAATTCTACCGCAGGACAGATTACGATTGATGCCGTAACCGGCGGCAGCAATGTGTTTATCACTGCAGCCACACTTGCCGATATCGGTGATCTGACAACTGGAGGATCCGGCACGGTTACCGGCCAGTCTGTTATCCTGGATAGCGGTGACATCACCAACACACTGCGTCTGAACGCAACCGGAGGCGATATCGACGGCACCGGCATTATCAATGTCGGCGGCGCGATCGATCTGGATGCAACTGGCAATATCGGATTTGGTTCTCTCGACGCTGGAACCAGCTTCAACGCGGATGCCGCAGGAGATATCGCTTTCGTTTCCGCCACATCCGGCACGACCCTGATCATGGTGGCCGGTGGTGACATCAGCTTTGATTCACTTGGATCAGACAGCTTCACCGATCTGCTTGCCGGCAATAACATCCTGGGCGGCACTGTCGACACGGCGGGGCTTGCGGATACATCCTTTGAAGCTGCGGGTCAGGTCGTTTTGGGCGATGTGACCACACGTATTCTCAATATTACTGCGGGAACCGATATCGCGATCGGCAACGTTGATGCTGTGGGGCGCGACATTCGCGGCATAGCAATCAATTTGATTGCGGGAGATGATATCAGCTTTGCATCTCTGAATGCCGGGCGGGGTGTCGATATCGACGCCGCAACGATCAGCGGCGGGGGCAACATCCTTGCCGATGATGGCGTAAACATTCTCGCTGAAAGCATTGCTCTGGGCAATGTGGAGGTCACCGATACTGGGTTCATCGTGCTGGCGACAACGCTGGGCGACCTGACGGTCGGGGATGTGACCAACACGATTTTCGGCGTCAACCTCAACTCGGCCGCAAATCTGACAACCGGCATATTGACCACTACCGGCACGGCCAACGCGTCGGACGTGTCGATCACTGCGGCGGGCAATGCGGATATCGGCGGAGCAAATGCCGGCAATCAGCTGTTTGTAAATGTGACGGGCAATTTCGCTTCGGGCAGTCTGGTGTCAAACGTGGTCAGCCCAGGCACTGCGATCAATATCGGCGGGGATGCTGACATCGGCGGGTTCGACGCGCAGCTTGGTACAGCAACCTTTACGATTGGCGGAGCGCTGAGTGGGGGCGTGCTATCGGCTGAAAGCGTGCTGACAATAGATGCAGAGGTAATCGATATTGCCGGTGCAATTTCCCGTACCCAATCAATCGGAGTCAACGCATCAGCTGGCGACGCGGTTATCGGCAATGCTCAGGCGGCGATCGATATCACAGTCACGGCATCCGGCACGCCAACGCTTGGTTCGTTCACCGCCGGGCAAGACCTCACTCTGACAGGCAGCTCGGTTAGCCTTGGCGGGGGTGATATTGTCGGAAATCTGACATTGAATTCGTTGGTCGGTGATGTTGTTCTCGCGCTTGATGGAGACGAGTCCATAACCGTAGGCGGCAATGCCAATCTCAATCCAACAGGCTCGTTGATCGTCACGCACACCAACAACGTCAATGAAGCGATTTCGCTCGACGTGACAGGCAATATCAGAACCTTCGCCTTTGGCAGCATCGATGCCCAGGCAGGCTCGATCCTGTCGGGCAACGAGGTTTTCCTGGACGCAAGCGGCTCCATCGCGGTCAATGACGTTCGTGCAGTCCCGGGGCTGGTGATCACAGCGGGCGGATCGGTCACGCTCAATAATGCGACGGTAAGCGGGCCTCAGGGCATTTCAAACCTGCGCGGTATTACAATTGACGCCGGGTTGGATTCATTCAGCAGCATTCCGTTCTATGATCCGGCTGCCGCTTTGACGATTACCGGGACAGTCGATTCCTACGCCGATGTGATTTTTCGAGCGGGCGGAACGGCAACATTCGCTGGCGGCTCAACCACCATTGCGAACGACGATGTATTTGTGCTGACCGGGGATGATATCATCGTGCAGGCCGGCGCTGCGGTGATTGCGGGACGCAACCCGATCAATCCGCCCGATCCAGTCGAACCGTTTACGGCGGGCGGCTTCGTAGAGCTGCGTGCAGGCGACATCACCGATCTGGTGACAAGCCCATCCTCCCCCATTGCCTCGCTTGTCATTAACGGCACGCTTGATGCCAATCAGGGCAATATCGTCGGTACAGCCAATGCGATTGACGGGCTGGGCGGCACTGTCACGGCCAGCAATATCGCGTTTGATATTATCGATGCGCCAGCCGATACAGGCCCATTCTCGGATGACGGCGGGCTTCTTTCAGGCAGCTGCATCGAGGGTAATATTTGCCTTGGCAATATCCTGGCCGATAACGTTATCGAGATTGGCCTTGGCAGCAATAACGATGTGATCCAGCTGCTGATTGAGCAGGGCACAGTCAACGCCAATCGCATCAATATCGTGACGCGGCGTGACATTGTGATGGGCACCGATGGCATCGCCACAACGCTGAACGCAAGCAATTCATTCACCGCACGCAGTGTGAGCGGCAATGTCGACCTTCGCGGGGCAAGCATCACAAGCAA
>CALLQC010000033.1 GCA_938015255.1 uncultured Erythrobacter sp. | reverse complement strand
GATATCGATGATCCCGCGCGCCGCCTCCATCAGGCTAACGCCCAGCGCATCGGCGATCGTTTGCACCGCTGCTTTCGCACCTTCGCGGTCAAGCTGGAACGCGCCGCCGAGCAAGTCCTCAGGCAAATAGCCCAGCACTACCTTGGCATCGGTAACAGTCGGCAGCGTGCCGCCCTTGTTATAGGCAACCGGCCCCGGCACTGCGCCCGCGCTTTCAGGGCCAACCCGCAATGCTTTGGTCAGTTCGGGAACATGCGCGATCGAACCGCCGCCTGCGCCCACCGTCTTCACATCCAGCGCGGATGCGCGCACCGAAAGGTGGCCTACCTCGGTCGTGCGAACACGCCGTGCCTCCAGCCCCTCGATCAGCGCCACGTCGGTTGACGTGCCGCCAACATCCAGCGTCAAAATGTTTGTCAGCCCGGCATGTTTGCCAACCCACTTTGCGCCGGTCACACCGCCGGCTGGGCCCGACATGAGGATGTTGACCGGATGCTCCTCAGCCTTGTGGCTGCTCATCAGCCCGCCGTCCGAACGCAGCAGAGAGAGCTTTCCTTCAAGCCCCTCCTCTTCCAGCTTGCCGCGCAGGTTGGAGACATATTTACTCACCACAGGGCGCACCGCAGCATTCGCAACGGTTGAAAGCGTGCGCTCATATTCCTGCATTTCAGGCAGAACTTCGTGACTGAGCGACACAGGTATGCCCGGCAATTCCTCAGCAGCAATTTCGCCAATCCGGCTTTCATGCGCGCCGTTCACATAGGCGTTGATCAGGCTGACAGTCAGCGCCTCGATACCTTGGCCTCTCAGCTTTTGCAGCGCCGCGCGCACGGCATCCTCGTCCAGTTCGCGCACCACTTCACCGTCCGCGCCCATACGCTCTGGCACTTCGACTGTGTCTTCCAGATGTGCCAGCGGCTGCGGCTTGGGCCACACGATCCATGCCGCGAGGCCGCCCGGCACAAAGCTGCGCGCGATCTGCATCACATCACGGTAGCCCTCTGTCGTGACCAGCCCGACCTTCGCGCCTTTGCCTTCAAGCACCGCGTTGGTCGCCACAGTCGTTCCATGCAGGAAATACGAAATGTCCTTCGCCGAAACACCGGCCTCAGCCGTGATGGCTTTCACCCCGTTCAGTATGCCCTCTGAACTGTCATGCGGGGTTGAGGGCGTCTTGTGCCGCCAGAACTTCCCGCTTGCCTCATCAAACAACAGCAGATCTGTAAAAGTCCCGCCTACATCAACACCCAATCTGTACGTCATACTCTGTATCAGCTCCTCAACCGGCTGCTATGCCGTCCAAACTATCCAGCCCGCGTCACACGCGATGGCAATTCACGCCCCAGAATTTTTGCGAAATCACGATTGGAGGCAATCGCCGCATCGAGGTTGATCCCCGTCGCGATACCGGAACGCTCCATCATATATATCAGGTCTTCGGTGGCGATGTTTCCGTTCGCATTGGGGGCAAAGGGACATCCGCCAAGCCCGCCAAGAGACGCGTCGAAAATGCGCACGCCGGAATTGTAGGCCGTCCACGCATTGGCGATACCTGTGCCGCGTGTGTCGTGAAAATGGCAGCGCATCGGTATCTTCCCCGCAAGCAACTCCCCCAGCCTGCCGAACAGCTCTTCGACCTGTGCCGGCACGCCCACGCCGATCGTATCGGCCAGCGCAATTTCGGCGGGGTCTTCCGCTGCCATTTCCTCGGCAATGGCGAGCACCGTCTCCGGTTTGACGCCGCCTTCAAACGGACAGCCGAATGCGGCGCTGATCGTTACCTGCGCAGAAAGTCCATGGGACTTGGCAAAACGGATCATGTCGCGATTTTCGGCGATGCCTTGGGCGATGGTTTGCCCCTGGTTCTTCTGACCGAATGTGTCCGATGCAACCAGCACGCAGCCGGCCTGATCGATCCCGCGTTTTCCGCCTTCTTTCGTAGCCAGAGCGCGCATCACCCCGCGCTTGTTCAGAGTGAGGCCGATATAGGTGCAATCTTCCCTGTCGGGGAGGCCGGCGATAACGGCTTCGGCGTCGGCCATTTGCGGGACGCGCGCCGGATGGACAAAGCTCGCCACCTCGATCCGCCGCGCGCCATAGCCGATCATCGTTTCGACCATCGCCAGCTTATTGGCGGTCGAAACAATGTCCGGTTCGTTTTGCAACCCGTCGCGCGGGCCAACTTCTACCAGTTGGATTGTATCAGACGCCATCGGGAATCGCTCGTCGTCAGTTGAGATCGGGATGCGTGATACGCAAATTGTATACAAAAGCAAATCTTGCGTTTATAGCCCCGCACACCCCAGCGACCGCTAAGGCGGCTGTGTGCACGATCTGTGCAGCGTTCAGCCCCCTTTGTGTGTCGCTTGACGGATCGGCGGATTGAAAGGCGTGAATATGGCTCAGGGTGCACTCGACGGATTGCGGCTAATCGAAATGGGGCAATTGATTGCCGGGCCGTTTTGCGGGCAGCTGATGGCAGACCACGGGGCAGAGGTGATCAAGATCGAGCCGCCAAAAGTGGGTGATGCGATGCGCAATTGGGGGCAGGGCGTTCCGCTATGGTTCTCCGTCGTCGGGCGCAACAAGAAATCGATTACGCTGAACCTGCGCGAGAAAGAAGGGCAAGCTATCGTCAAGAAGCTCGCGGCCAAGGCCGATTTTTTGCTCGAAAACTTCCGGCCCGGCACGCTTGAGCGGTGGAACCTTGGGTGGGACGAGCTTCACGCCATCAACGAAGCGCTGATCATGATCCGCGTGTCTGGATACGGGCAGACCGGTCCCTATAGCCCGCGCGCAGGCTATGGCGGAATTGGCGAGGCGATGGGCGGTATGCGCTATGTCGCAGGTGAGCCGGACCGCCCACCAAGCCGTGCGGGCCTTTCCATCGGCGATTCTCTGGCGGCAACCTATGCCTGTCTCGGCGCGATGATGGCGCTTAATCACCGGCACAAAACCGGACGCGGCCAGATGGTGGATTCGGCGATTTACGAAGCAGTGCTGGCAATGATGGAATCGACTGTTCCCGAATACACCGTGACCGGCCACATTCGCGAGCGCACCGGTTCGATCCTGCCAAAGATCGCGCCGTCCAATGTCTATCCGACCAGCGATGGCAGCGTGCTCGTCGCAGGCAATCAGGACAGCGTGTGGAAGCGTATGTCCGCCATGATGGGCATGGCCGAACTGGGCGATGATCCGCGCTATAACAGCCATGTGGGCCGGGGTGAGCATCAAGGCGATCTCGATGTCCTGATCGGCGAATGGACAAAGCAGCACACCAGCCAGCAAGTGCTTGATTTATGCGAAGAGCACGGCGTGCCGGCGGGTAATGTCTATCGCGCGCCGGAAATGCTGGAAGACCCGCATTTCGCCGCCCGCGAGGCGATTATCGAGCGCCCGCATCCACGCCATGAAAACTTCAAGATGCAGAATGTCGCGCCCAAGCTTTCCGAAACGCCGGGCCATGTCGAATGGGTCGGGCCTGAGCTTGGTCAGCATAACGAAGAAATCTATGGCGCGCTGCTGGGTATGGACAGCCGCACCATCGGCGATCTGTCGGAGCGCGGAATTATCTGAGCGCTATTCCGCCGCTTCGGCGCGGGGTCCGGCACCCTCTTCTGCGGCGTCTGCGAAAGTGTGAAATGCACGGCGCAAATGGCTGCCCATGACCGCTTCTGCCCAGCCTGCATCGCGGGCGCGAAACGCAGCGATAAGTTCATCATGATCGCGCGCAGACTGCTTGAGATCTTCGACCGAATAATGGCGCGCGGTGCGCAGCACCACCGGCTGCTCAACCAGCATCGCAAGCACTTGGCCAAGTCGCGGAGAATGGGCCGCATGGGTGATGATTTCATGGAACATGCGGTTTGCATCAAGGAAACGCGTGACGTCCGGCTGATCGCGCTCGACCGCTGCGTGCAGTTCCTGGTTGATCGTCTCCAGCCGGTCAATCTCGTCCGCTGTCAGCCGGTGCGCGGCGCGGTTTGCGGCGTGGCCTTCCAGCATCTGTCTGAGTGTGAACATCTCATCAATGTCTTCGCGCGACCAGTCGGCCACAAAGATCCGTTTTGACGGACTGCGCACCAGAAGCATCTCGTTTTCGAGCCGCCGCATCGCCTCGCGCACCGGAGTGCGGCTGACGCCCGCGATCTGCGCCAGCTGTTCCTCGGTCACCTGTTCGCCGGGCTGCGCCGGGCCGCCGAGCAGAAAGCCGCGTATTTTGTCATAGGCAATGTCGGAAGCGCGGGTCATTCGTAAAGGCACCTTAACGGGGGCATAAAGCCGCACAAGAGCGGTTGAAAGCGTGAGTGGCGGCCAAGAGTGTAACCCAGAATCACCATTTCAGCCCCATCGACCCTTCGATTTCCAACTCATATCAATTCTGCTTGACGCAGGCAAATTGTACACAATAGACCGGCCGCAGGGATCGGCACTGAACAGGGCGAAGTTAGGGAGTCCGACCAATGAAATTTCTAAAATCCATATTGGCCGCCAGCGTTGCTTCTGGTGCGGTGATCACCGCAGCGCCGGCATTCGCACAACAGGATGCCGCTGCCGATGAAGCGGCTCCGCAAGAGGGCAATGCAATCATCGTCACCGCCCGGCGCCAGTCGGAAACGCTTGCCGAAGTGCCCAGCTCCGTCACCGTATTCACCGCTGACACCCTGGAAAAAACAGGGATCGAGCGGGCTGATGAATTCGTTCAGCTGACGCCCGGTGTCACAATCGTGACCGGCACCGCAGAGGCAGGGGACACCCAGATCAACATTCGCGGCATCAACGGTGCGCGCGATGCTGAAAGCTCTGTCGCGCTGGTTGTTGACGGGATCCTCAAAACAAACACCGCACAGCTCAATCAGGATCAGGGCACGCTGCGCCAGATCGAAATTCTGAAAGGTCCGCAGGGCGCGCTCTATGGCCGCAACGCCGCAGCCGGTGCAATTGTAATCCAGACCCTGAAACCATCGGACATTGTCGAGGGGGGGATCGAAGTATCCGCCGCAGAAGACAACACCTATTCCGCGAACGGGTATTTCGCGACGCCGATCGGAGAGAATGCCGGGCTGGTCCTGTCGGGCAGCTATTTCACCAGCGACGGGTTCTTCTTCAACCGGTTCCTCAATTCCAACACGGTGGACGATCAGGAAATCTGGTCAGTCGATGGCCGCTTTGTCGCCAATCTCGGTCCGGATACAGAGCTTGACGTGAAAGCGCGCTATGCCGATCTTTCGGGCGCGTCGATCAATTTCAACGCCTCGTTCCACCTGCCGAACTTCGCGGCTGTCGATCCGACATTTTTCGAAGACGTCAACACTCACCCGTTCGGGTATTACTCCAATATCCGCCCGACCAACGATCAGCAGACCTTCGAAGTGTCAGCCAAGATCGAGCATGAGTTTGAAAATGTCACGCTGACAGCGTGGGCGCTTTACAGCGATGTCGACCAGATTCTGACAGCGGATGGCACATCGGCTGACTTCGCCCGTTTCACCTTCCCCGGCGCGACGCAGGCTTCTGTTGACGCTTCCAATTCATGCTTTGCAACCACTGCGCAGCTGAGCGGCTTCCCGCAAAACCCGCCGACCTTTATCGGCGCGACACCGGTCCCGTTTATCTTTGACCCGGTAAACGGCTCCACATTCGGGGCCTACAGCCCGACAACGTGTGACGGCACGCAGCTTCAGGTGCGTGAGCAGAGCGACATTAGCGGCGAAATCCGTCTGGCCTCAAACGCGGGCGGTCCGCTGCAATGGCAGGTCGGGGCGTATTTTCTGAATATCAGCCGCGAAACCGGGGTAAGCCTTGGCGCGGATCTTGGTCAGGGTGTCTCGCGCGAGTTGTTTAATGCGCCTGGCTCCGGAAATCCGACGACGCAGCTTTACAACGATGACTTCTCTACGAACGTTTATGCGGCCTTCGCGTCGGTCGATTATGAAGTCAGCGACCGGTTCGAAATCGGCGTCGCGGCGCGTTATGATGTGGAAGAGCGCGAGGTCACAAACCTTGCACCGGCTGCGTTCGATCCGTTTGGCGGCGGCCCGATCAATCCCGGCCAGCAGGTCGTCAACGGCGTGGTTCAGCCGATTGCCGATCAGTCCGAAACATTCAAACAACTCCAGCCGAAAATTTCGCTGCGCTATGAATTGGCGGATGATCTCAACTTCTATGCGAACTGGGGCATCGGCTTCAAATCGGGCGGCTTCAACAATCAGGGCTCAGCTGCGATTGTTGATCAGTCATTCAACCAGTTCATTGGCACCAATGTCCTGATCGAGGATGTCTTCCGCAAGGAAAAATCCTCCGCATTCGAAGCGGGGATCAAAGGCTCTGCCGCGAACGGGGCGATCACTTTCGATCTGGCGGGTTATTACACCGAAATTGACGACATGCAGTTCTTTGAGTTCTTCGTCGGCGGGTTCGGCCTTCTGCGAGTGGTTTCGAACATTGACGAAGTCGAAGTCTACGGTGCCGAGGCAAACCTGAATTTCGAAATCGTTGACGGGTGGGATATTTTCGGCGCGGTCAACGTCACTGAAAGCGAGATCAAGGAGAACGCCTCTCGCCCTAACACGGTCGGCAACGAATCGCCTTACACGGCGGATTACACGATCAATCTGGGCACACAGATTGTTGCGCCGCTGGCGAGAACATTCGATTTCGTAATGCGCGCGGATTACCGGATCACTGGGCCGACATGGTTCCACACCGTGCAGAACAACACGTCTCCGACCCTGTTCAGCGGGTTGCTACCCGGATCGGCACTGGCTTTGCCCGCTTTTGTTGGTGATGCGGATTATTCGGTCACCCAGCGCGAGGCGTTCGGTGTGCTTGATCTGCGTGTCGGCCTGCAGGGTGACAATTGGCGGATCACCGCCTTTGCGGACAATCTGCTTGATCGGGAATACCTCAACGAGGTCATCCCGGCGATTGAATTTGGCGGTTCGTTCATTTCTCCGGGCGGACGCCAGCGCTTTGGTGTAGAGGTCGGCTACGACTTCTAGGCCAAAGGAGCCCCTGGGTGAGCGCGACTGGAGACGCAAAGAGTAATTATGCCGGCGTCTTTGAAGGACGGATCGGGTTTGGACAGCGTCCTGCCCTGATCCTGATCGATTTTGTCGAGGCGTATTTCGCTCCTGACAGCCCGCTATTTGCAGATGTACAGCCGGCGCTTGATGCCGCGCTTGACCTGCGTGATGCAGCGCGGGCTGCCGCCATTCCGGTGATTTACACCAATGTCGTCTATCATCCCTCGATGCGCGATGGCGGACGGTTCGCACAGAAGATCGGTGCGCTTTCAAGCTTTACCCGCGGCAACCCGATGGGAGACTGGCCGCGCGGGCTCGAGCCCGGGGAAGACGAACTTGTCATCTCCAAACAATATGCGAGCTGTTTTTTCGGAACATCGCTCGCGGCAACCCTGGCTGCGAACGGGCACGATTCGCTGGTGATCACGGGCCTCTCCACCAGTGGCTGTGTGCGGGCGACCTGTGTGGATGCATGCCAGCACGGTTTCATCCCCATCGTGGTCGGGGAGGCGGTTGGCGACCGGCACGATGAGGTTCACCGCTCCAATCTATTCGACATGAACGCGAAATATGGAGATGTTGTCAGCCTAGCCGAAGCCAAGGCGAACTTCGCAAAGCTTGCGGGCTAGGCGAGCAGCCGCCCGGCAACCGCATCCAGTTTGAGGATCATTTCCGGATCGTGCTCGTCCGGCGCGGTGATCACCGCATCGTCAAGGGCAGTATCAATCGGTGACGCCTTGCGCTTCTTCGGCAGGCTTTCAATGAATTTCACAACCATATCGCGGGCCAGATCGCCATTGTCCTGCATCTGTGCAACCACCTGCGCGACATCCACCGCGTCGCCTTCGCGCCAGCAATCATAGTCTGTGACCATGCCGATCAATGCATAGGGCAGCTCGGCTTCGCGGGCGAGCTTGGCCTCTGGCATACCCGTCATACCGATCACATCCGCACCCCAGGCGCGGTACATGCGGCTTTCGGCGCGGGTGGAAAATTGCGGGCCTTCCATGGCGAGATAGGTTGCGCCGGTCGCGACCTTGCCTTTGCATGCGGTGATCGCTTTCGCTGCCATTTCCGAAAGGCGCTCACACACCGGATCGGCCATGGAAACATGCGTCACAAAGCCGCTCGAATAAAATGTGCTTTCACGGTGTTTTGTCATGTCGATGAACTGATCGACAATGGCGAAACGTCCCGGCTCCAGCTCTTCGCGCAGGCTGCCGACCGCCGAAATTGCGAGGATATCGGTGCAGCCTGCCCGTTTCAGCGCATCCACATTGGCGCGCGAATTCAGCTCGGTTGGACTGATCGGATGGCCGCGGCCATGGCGGGGCAGGAACCTGACTTTCACACCGGAAAGCGTGCCGCACAGGATTTCGTCCGACGGATCGCCCCACGGTGTATCAATCGCGATCCACTGTTCGTCCTCAAGCCCGCCAATATTGTACAGGCCTGACCCGCCGATAATTCCGATGCACCATTCGCTCGCCATGTGAGTGCGCGCCCAATTCCCTGAAATGTGTAAGCCAGCTGGCCTTATGTCAGGTCAAAGCGATCGGGCAAGGTCTTGCGAATGAACCCGTTAGCTTTTGCGAAAGGTGTTGCGATGGAAGGGCGCCCCTGCATCCGGTCAAGATGCGCGGCAAGTGCGGGGTAATCATCAAGCGGCATGTCCGCGACCAAGGCGATTTGCATCAGCACGCAGGTGACTGAAATGTCAGCGATAGACAGCGCATCGCCGGCAAAATACTCGCCATTGCCAAGCGCCCCGTCAAGGAAGGCCAGAATGGGCGGTATCTGCCTGGCCCAGGTATCGCGCGCTTTTTCCAGATCCGGCTCCTTACCCTGCATTGCGGCAAAGAAGATCGGACGGAAAATGCCGAGCCCGCCTGTCGCGGCGAGGTGGGTGTCTGCATATTCCTCGATAAAGATCGCTTGGCCATGCGCGAAAGGTTCCGCCGGATACAGCGCGGGTGAGGGATGCTTCTTCTCGATATAAGCGCAGATTGCCGAACTGTCGGCGATCGTCCCGGCCACACCTTCAGAGGCGATAGAGCGATCACGCATGACAGGGATTCGCTTCATCGGAGAAATCTCGACAAACCATTCAGGCGGATTGAACACGTCGACCGGCTCGATCTCGAAATCGACGCCTTTCTCGATGCATAGACCGGCGGCCTTTCTGACGAATGGCGAAACGGGGCTGCCGTAGAAAACAAGCTCGGTTGCGGTGTCTGACATGAGATTCTCCTCTTTCACGTCTCTTACGCTTTCAGTTGCACCGCGCAACTGATATGCTTGAACTGATAGGCGAAGCTTGAGAGTATCGGCGCTACGATCCGATCCTGCTTTAGCCGCGTATTTTGACGATTGATTTTTGCGGACCAAAGGCCACTTTCTTTACTGAGAGAACCCCGCATCCGAATTCGAGAGAGG
>CALLQC010000032.1 GCA_938015255.1 uncultured Erythrobacter sp. | reverse complement strand
ATAGCCCGCTGCGCAGCAGCGCGTTAGGTCTTTGGAAACGACGACAAGCTTGCCGTCGCGCGTGCCGTCATTCAGCGTGGCTAGTTTCATGATTCGTGTTCTTTCCGGGCAAGTTCGTGCAGCCAATCGGCATGGCGCGGCGCTTTTTTGGTTTCCGACCATTCATCGAGCATCATCGGCGCGACACGTTTCAATTCAGCATATTGTTCGTCAGTGCCGATATCTGCGGCAAGCTCAACCCGGTGGCCGTTGGGATCGAAGAAATAGATCGATTTGAATATGCCGTGATGGGTCGGGCCGAGAACGTCGATCCCCTGCGCTTCGATATGCTCTTTGGCGCTCAGCAATTCAGCTTCCGATGCAACCCGAAAGGCGAGGTGCTGAACCCATTGCGGTGTGTTGGGATCTTTGCCCATCTGTGGCTGATTGGGCAGCTCGAAAAAGGCGAGAATATTGCCGTTCCCCGCATCGAGAAAGACATGCATGTAGGGATCATAGGCGCCCGTGGAGGGCACATGATCCTCGGCAAAGGCGGTGGTGTATTCCATGCCAAGCACACGCCCATACCATTCTACCGTTTGCTTGGCGTCCTTGCAGCGATAGGCGGCGTGGTGGACCCCGGCGAGGGTGACTGGATGGCTCATTCTGCGGGCTCTCCTTCGGCTTCGTTGAGCGGAGGCCGCACGACATCAAGGACACCGCGCGCGACCTGATCGCGTTCAATGCTTTCGAACAGCGCCTTGAAGTTGCCTTCGCCAAAGCCGTCCTTGTAATCGCCGACACGCTGGATGAATTCGAAGAAAACAGGGCCGATGCGCGGTTCTGCAAAAATCTGCAGTAACAAACGCGGACTGCCGCCTTCCGTCGTACCATCGAGCAGGATACCGCGGCTTTGCAAAGCGGCTTCGTCCTGACCATGGCCGGGAAGGCGCTCTGACAACATCTCGTAATAGGTTTCGGGCGGCGCAGTCATAAACGGCACGTCGAGCTTTTTGAGACGATCCCAGCATGCGACCAGATCATCGCAGATCAGCGCGATGTGCTGAATGCCTTCGCCGTTATATTCGCGCAGATATTCCTCGATCTGACCCTTGCCGTTCTCACCTTCTTCATTGAGCGGGATGCGGATTTTGCCATCCGGTGCGGTGAGCGCTTTGGACGTGAGCCCGGTATATTCGCCCTTGATGTCGAAATAACGGATTTCCTGGAAGTTGAAGAGCTTCTCGTAGAAATCGGCCCAATAGGTCATGCGTCCGCCATACACATTGTGTGTGAGGTGATCGATCAGCTGAAAGCCGCAGCCTTCCGGATGTTTCTCAACGCCCGGCAGATATTCGAAATCGATATCGTAGATCGACAGACCTTCGCCGCTTTCACCGGGATAGCGGTCGATCAGATAAAGTATCGATCCACCGATCCCGCGAATGGCGGGAATGCTAAGCTCCATCGGGCCAGGGGCATTGGCCACTGGCTCAGCCCCTTTTTCGAGCACGTGATTGTAGGCTGCCGCAGCATCGCGCACGCGGAAACCCATACCGCATGCACCGGGTCCGTGCTCCTGCGCGAAATACCATGCGGCGCTGCGCGGTTCGTAATTGACGACGAGATTGATGCCTCCCTGCCGCCACAAATCCACGTCTTTCGACCGGTGCTTGGCAACCAAAGTGAAACCCATCGCCGCAAAAACCGGCTCAAGCACGCCTTTTTCAGGCGCGCAAAACTCGACAAATTCAAAACCGTCGAGGCCAGCGGGATTTTCGAACAGGCCGCCTGGGTGCTTGGTCATCGGGAAGAGCCTCTGAGTTGTAGATTTAGTTACGTTTGAAACTAAATACGTGAACACGCGGATAATTGCAAGGGTCATACGAACAGTGCAAACCCAGCATCAAGGGAGTGAGTGATGATCAAAACCACAGGCATCAACCATGTCGCGCTCGTATGCCGCGATATGCAGGAAACAGCGGCGTTCTATTCCAACGTGCTGAACATGCCGCTGTTCAAGACCGTCGAACTGCCCGGCGGAGGACAGCATTTCTTTTTCGACTGCGGCAATGGCAACAGCGTTGCGTTCTTCTGGTGGGCGGACGGGCCTCCGGCAGCTCCCGGCATCGCCTCGGTCCGCAACTTTCCGATGGACGCAAAGACGGCAGTCGGGTCGATGAACCACCTCGCCTTCGACTTGCCGGAGGATCAGCTGGAGGCCGTTCTGGACCGGCTTGAGGAGGCAGGTGTTGCGCACACTCACACCGTGGTCAATCACGATGACAGCCCTATGGGCATGAGCAAACAGATGCATGACGGCGTTTTTGTACGCTCGGTCTATTTCACCGATCCCAATGGCATCATGCTGGAATTTGCCGCGACAACGAAGAAATTCGGCCCCGAAGATATCGCGCATGAACCTGCAACCGCCGCCGACCGTGTGGAGGCCTGAGCCATGCCGCGATTAAGAGAAGTTCCGAAAAGCGAAGCCGACGAGAAAGTCGCGCTGCCGCTTTACCAGATGTTGTTCGGCGGGCGCGATCCGGTCGCCGAGCCGGGGACAGCGACCGGCACTCCCGGCGATTGGTGGACGGTGTTTGCCAATTCGCCCGCAACTTTAAAGCATGCGGCCCAAGGCTTTGCCTATTACCGCGATCCTTCGCGAAAACTTGACCCGGTGTTGCGCGAGCTCGGCCAGACCTGGGCTGGATGGGCGACGGGCAGCCAGTTTGTCTTCTCGCAGCATTGCAAGAGCTTACGCGGACTCGCCTATGCGGAAGAGAAGATCGAAGCTCTACCCGTCTGGCAAACCGCAAACGTTTTCGATGCGAAAGAGCGATTGGTGCTGGCCTACGCCGACCGGCTAGTGTCGCATCAAGGGCGCGTGCCCGATGCGCTATTCGAACAGCTGAAGGAGGAATTCTCGGACGAGGAAATCCTCGAGCTGACCTACACCACAGCGATGTATCACATGCACGCAATCATGAGCCGCGCCTTGCGCACAGAGTTCGACGACCGCGATGATCCGATAACCGAAGTGCCAGCGCCCGAAGGGTTCGATGCGCTCGATTTCCTCGGCGGAGAGCGCGAGGAGGACTAATCACCAAAGTCAGGCGATACGCCCGATATTCCGGCCTTTGTCATCCTGCGACACGGAAAGTTTCGCGCCGAATGGATCGCCGCCTTCAAACGCAGCGCGCGTCGGTTCATGGGTCAGATCCGCATTGCCGCAGACGCGCTCGCCTGAGTCATTGCGTCCCAGCCACACGGCGACACTGCCGGTCTTTGTGTTGTTGATCGTGTAGGTTTCGACCGTTGCGCTATCAAAGTGGCCTTTGGCCTGGGGCACTGCATTATCTGCCATTGGCAGTTGCTCATACCGGTCATTCGCGGACCAATCAGCTGTATCAGTGGAGTAGATGCCGGTCGCATATTTGCTCATCCAGCCGCCATTTGCACCCACCAGAGCAAAGCTGCCCCTATCGCTGCGCGCGGCCTGCACCGCTTCGCAGATCGCGTGCGCGGAGTAATTGTTTCCCGCTCCGCCGAAGAACGGCAATCCGCCTGTGAGCGTTAGCCCTCGCGGATCGTCCGAAGAGATGCCGAAATGATCGATCTGGTTGAAGATCGGGATCGCGAAACACGAATAGAAATCGATATAACGGATATCCGCCATCGCCTTTCCTGCCCGCGTCAAAGCAGCTTCAACGCTGGCGATTGAAGCGGGGTTGGCGGCTAGATCGGGACGCTGCGAGAGCTTCAATTCGGTCGCCGCCGAAACTGCATGAATGTGCACCCACTTATCTTCTGGAACCTCGAGCGCGCGCGCAGTGCCTGCGCTGGCGATGATTATCGCGGCGGCCTGATTCACCTGATCACGCGCTACTGTCATGCGCGTATAGGGTTCAGCCACTATTCGGTTCCGTTCAGTCACCGTAGCAAGCTCTTCAGCGCTTCTCCCCACAGGAGCGGCTGCGTGCGGATTAGCCGCCGCTACTTTGGTGAAGGGCGCAAACATCTCGCCGATTTTGTGCCGATATTCCTGAAGGCTCTGGCCGAGCTTCGCCCTCCGGGCATTCTCCGCCAAGGCATAAAGCGGGATCGCGCCGGTTGCGCCATGCGCAAAAAGAGCCGGTTCCATCAAATCTTCGACGCCGAAGCCCTGGTCCTCGAAATCGCCCTCGACCGCTTCCGACCAGTCGGGCCTTTCGCCTTGTGCCGACAGCGCCAGCACGGTCGAGATCGCTTCCGAACCGACCACGACAGCGCACTGGCTTTCACCCGCCGCGATAGCGCTCGCAAACTCGCCCACCAGCTTTTGATTGGTCTGCCCGCCGGTTGTCGTTAGGATCGCGCGGGCCGGGTTCGCTCCCACCCGCTTGGCGATAGCGCGCGGGACGTTGTTCGCCGCACCAAAAGGCGGCTTGCGATCAGGCCGCGACATTTCAAACGCACGGATTGCAGCGAGCGTATCGATCACCGGGCCGACCGGATCAGTCGCCGCGGTATCAGCAATCGCCGCCGCCAGAGCGCGGCCGGCTAAGTCCATGTAGGAAAGGGCCTCGTAACCCGGCTCCTCCACCCGCTCCGAATATTGCCCAACCCCGATGACTACGGGCGTGTTGTCAGCGATTTCAGTCAACAAAATCGTTCACTCTTTCGACGATGATTGCAGGTGCCATTCCGCCCGCCGCGCACATGGTGACAAGACCGGTTTTGAGGTCGCGGCGCTCCAACTCGTCCAGGATCGTGCCGATCAGGATTGAGCCGGTAGCGCCGATCTGGTGGCCCAGCGCGATAGATCCGCCATTCACATTGACCTTGTCCCAATCTAGCCCAAGGTCGCGCACGAACTTTGCCGCGACCACGGCAAACGCTTCGTTGATTTCGAACAGGTCGATATCGCCCAGCGTCATGCCGGCGCGCTCCAATACCTTCTTCGCAGCCGGCACCGGCGCATTCAGCATCAGCGTCGGATCGTCACCCATATTGGCGGTCTGCACGATCCGGGCGCGTGGCTTGAGACCGTGCTTTTCGCCATATTCTTTTGAACACACAAGCACCGCCGCTGCGCCATCGACCACGCCTGATGAGTTTCCGGCATGGTGGAAATGCTGAATGTCGAGATCCGGATATTTCTGATTGATGAGCCCGCGGAAAGTCGTTCCTTTTGCGTCGAGCGGCACGTCAGCGATCTTGGTGAAGGCAGGCTCCAGCTGTGCCAACCCTTCGCGCGTGGTCTGCGGACGCGGATACTCATCCTTGTCGAGCAGGACGGTTCCATCGTCAGCGACCACGGGGACCACCGACCTGTCAAACCGGCCATCGCCAATCGCTTCGGCAGCGCGCTGCTGCGAGCGATAGCCAACCTCATCCAGTTCCTCGCGGGTGAAGCCTTCCATCGTTGCGATTGCATCCCCGCAAATACCCTGATGCGATTGGGGATGAACAGCCTGGAGCCGCTCGTTATAGCTGCCCATCATTGGCGGCTTGAGACCCGCCTGCATCTTCTCTTTGCTCATCGCAGCAGTCAGGCTCATCATTTCAGTCCCGCCAGCAACGATGCAATCTTCCATGCCGCTCATCACTTGAGCCGCTGCGAGGTTGACCGACGTAATCCCGCCCCCGCAGAACCGATCAAGCGTGGTACCCGAAGAGGTGATGTCATAGCCTGCATCAAGCGCCGCCATGCGGCCCAGGTCACCCGCCTGCATGCCGTCTTGAGTCGATACAGACCAGATCACGTCGTCGACCGTCGAGGTATCCAGATCGTTACGCCGGGCAATCGCCTTGAGAACGGTTGCGGCCAGATGTTGCGGATGTTCGGCTGCGAGCGCGCCCTTGCCCTGTTTGCCAATCCCGCGCGGGGTGCGGACTGCGTCAATGATATATGCTTCGGCCATGGACTTCTCTCCGGATTATCGAAATTGCGGTTGACGTTTCCGTAAGCGTTGCGCACCACTCGCACAAGAATTCAGTTTCAATTCGAAATGACAAAATAGCTAGGAGAGAACCTTGTCTGACACCCCCGAAGTCCTGACCGACGTCGATAACGGCGTTCTGATCGTTACCATCAACCGCCCCGAGGCAAAGAACGCCATGACCAAAACAGCAGCCGAAGGCATTGCGGCGGCGATGGACCGGCTCGACAGCGATGATGACCTGCGCGTCGGCATCCTTACCGGCGCGGGCGGCACCTTTTGCTCGGGCATGGATTTGAAAGGTTTCCTGCGCGGCGAAAGCCCAAGTGTCGAAGGGCGCGGATTTGGCGGCGTGGTGCAGGCTCCGCCAGCCAAACCGCTGATCGCAGCGGTTGAAGGTTACGCCTTGGCCGGCGGTCTTGAGCTGATGATCGCCTGCGACCTTGTGGTGGCCCATTCTGGCTCAAAATTCGGCATTCCAGAAGCCAAGCGCGGCCTTGTCGCTGCCGCTGGCGGAGTGATGATGCTGCCCGACCAGATTCCCGAGCGGATCGCGATGGAACTTGCACTGACCGGCGAATTCATTGGCGCGGAGCGCGCCTACGAGCTTGGCCTTATAAACCAGGTGACCGATGGGTCAGCGCTCGACGCAGCCAAGGAACTTGCTGCCAAGATCGCTGCCAACGGTCCGCTCGCCGTGCGCGTATCGAAGCAGGTGATGAAGGAATCTCGCGGCTGGGCGATGGAAGATCGGTATAAGAACCAGGCGCAGCTGATCGCTCCAGTATTTGTGAGCGAGGACGCACGAGAAGGCGCCGCCGCCTTTGCCGAAAAACGCGCGCCGAACTGGAAGGGAAAGTGATATGGGAGTCCTGAACGTTCCCCAGCCAGAATTCATGGATGACGAGGAGATCTCGATCTTCGCTGACGCCGTTGGCAAGTTTTACACCCAGCATGCACCGGAAAAACGTGTGCTCAAATGGCGCGAGGAAGGCCAGGTCGAGCGTGAGTTCTGGAACGAGGCAGGTTCAGCCGGCTTGCTGGGAGTGTCCGTGCCAGAGGAATATGGCGGGCACGGCGGTGATTTTCGCCACGACATGGTCGTGATCGACCAGCAATCAAAGCACAATGTCGAAGGTTTCGCAGCGAGCCTGCACAATACGGTGATCCTGCCCTATCTCGTGCGCCACGGCACAGAAGAGCAGAAAAAGAAATATCTGCCCAAGCTCGTCACCGGCGATCTCGTCAGCGCAATTGCCATGACAGAGCCGGGCGTTGGCTCCGATCTGCAATCGATCACAACCACCGCACTAAAAGACGGCAACGGATATCGGATCAACGGCGCCAAAACCTACATCTCCAACGGCCAGACCGCCGATTTTATCATCGTGGTCGCAAAAACCGATCCGAACGAAAGGGCCAAGGGCATTTCGTTGATGTTGCTTGAAACTGAAGGGGCAGACGGTTTCCAGCGCGGCAAGAAGCTCGACAAAATTGGACTGGATGCCGCGGACACCTCCGAATTGTTCTTCGATGATGTGTTTGTGCCCGCAGAAAACGTGCTGGGCGGCGTTGAGGGCCAGGGCTTTTATCAATTGATGGGCGAGTTGCCGCAGGAGCGCCTCATCATTGCCATGGGGGCGATGACTGGCATTGAGAAAGCGCTCGAGACCACGATGGAATTCGTGAAGGACCGCAAGGCTTTCGGGCAGACAATCTGGGATTTCCAGAACACGCAGTTCGTGATGGCGGACCTAAAGGCACGGGCGACAGCGGCGCGTGTTTTCGTCAACGATTGCATCGCCAAGCACCTTAAAAAGGAACTCAGCGTCGATACCGCCTGCATGGCGAAATACTGGGTGACAGAGCTGCAAGGTGAAGTCGTCGACAAATGCCTGCAATTCCACGGCGGCGCAGGCTTCATCAACGATTATCCCATCGCCCGCATGTACCGCGACAGCCGCATCACGCGGATTTTCGGCGGCTCGAACGAAGTTATGAAAATGGTGATTGCGCGCGGCATGTAACCCAGTCGCGATCTTCGCATACAAAAAGGGCGGCCAGGTTTCCCTGGCCGCCCTTTTTTGTCTGAACACGGAGGCTCAGAATTCTGTGCGCAGTGTCACACCGTAAGTTGCAGGCTCCTGAGCGAAGGCTGACCGTGATCCGCCGCGCAGCACGGTGTTGAATGTAACACCGCGCGTAACCTGATCAGTGACGTTGTTGCCCCAAACTTCCAGCGTCCAGCTTTTGTCCTGAGCGCCGATACCCGCACGCAGGTTGAGTTGGGCGTTGCCGTCCTGCACATCGAATGGAACCAGTTCCATTGCTGCGAGGTTGGCCGGATTGACCGCCTGCGTCGACGTCCGGCGATCACTTTCGATCCGGCCCTGAGCAGACAGGAAACCAGTCAGGTAATTGCCCAGATCACGTTCGTAGTTAGCGCCAACAATCGCGACGACACTCGGTGCATTCGTGAGTGAATTACCGCACAGCGCGAGCACGTTAGGCGAAGTCAGTCCGCCATCGCAGTCACTCGGATACCGTGCATCTGTATACGACAGACCGGCATTGATCGTCAGGTTGTCGTCAGGCCGGATAATCGACTCAACTTCAAAACCGCTCGAAAGAGCACGGCCCACGTTAAATGTGGTGAACTGCGCTCCGGTAAACTCAAGCACCTGGAAGTTTGAAAACTCCTCATGGAATACCGCGACGTTCATCGTCACAGCATCGTCCAGGAACTGAGCCTTCACACCGAATTCGTAGGCGTCGACCTCTTCCGAAAGGAAGGTCGGGTCAGCGCCGCCGGAATTTGCCGTAATATCCAGGTTGATACCACCCGATTTGTAACCGTGCGTGAAGCTGACATAGGCGGTTACAGGAGCGTCGAATTCGTAAGACAGCTTACCCGTGTATATCAGCTCATTATCGCTGAACGGCACCTCGAACGGACGCGGCAGCGGGAACGCGATTGCATCAGTCCCGATCGCAGGGGCGGTGAAGGCAAAGCAACCAGTGCCGAGTACACTTGGCACCAGAGCTGGCCCAACCACGCCCGCAATAGTCGCTGTTCCCCCAAGCAAAGTGAGACAGGTGGGGTTATTGCTTTGCGTCTGCGTAAAGCCACCAGTCTTGCTTTCATCCGAATAGCGCAGGCCCAAAGTCAGATCGAGGCCGTCGGTTATCTCAAACACGTTGTGGGTAAAAACCGACCAGCTTTCGCTGCTTTGTGCGTAAACATTGGTTGCAGTGGTGCCGGCCGGGCTGATGCCGTTACCATTTGGCACGCCATCCACGATGATGTCGGTCAGAAGAGTGAGCGGCGCCGGGCCGAGTGCTCCGCCGAACAAGCCACCGATCAACAGATCGTAATCGCTGCCGAGCGCGAAATCGATATCGGACGCAATCTGTTCGTCCGAATAGTAACCACCGACAAGCCATTGCAAACGGCCGTCAAGCGATTCGCCCTGCAGACGAAGTTCCGCGGTGAATGTTTCGATGTTGGTATCAAGACGATCGACGTCGAACACATCGAGGCCTGAAAAGTCGGAGTCGTAGTTCTCGCTCGATGAGAAATCGCGGTAGGAACCGATAAAGATCAAATCGGCATTGTCGCCAAGCGGAAATTCGATCTCGCCGGTGACGCCCCATTGTTCGACTTCGGCAAGCGGCAGGCGGCTTGCTGTCGCAATACGGTTGTCGAGGACCGCTTCCGCTGTGCGATTGTCAAACCGGTTGGTCGCGACAAGCGGTGCTGCCATGCCTCCGCGCGGCCCGCCGCCCAGTGCGGCCAGCGTTGTTTCAAGCCCTGTGTCCGCCAGCAATTCTACAGCGGAACAGCACTGGTTCTCGCTTTCGGAATAATCGAAGATCAGTCGCGCATTGACCCCGCTTTCACCTTCATAGCCCAGCTGACCGCGAAACAGGAACTGATCGATCGTGTTGGATTCGCCAAGGAAATTACCGTTCGCGTCAACAACATCGATAAACCCGTCGCGCTGGCGATAGGCACCGGTCAAGCGGACCGCTAGAGTGTCCTCCACCAAGGGTGCGTTGATCGCCCCCTGCACATTCATCAAATCGAAATTGCCGTACGTCGCATTGGCGAAACCGCCAAATTCGGTGACATCGGGCCGGTTGGTGGTGATGTTCAGCGCGCCGGCCGATGTGTTGCGCCCAAACAGGGTGCCCTGCGGTCCGCGCAGAACCTCAACCCGTTCAATGTCGACGAATTCTGAAAGCGCTATGCCAGGACGCGACTGGTAGGCGCCATCGACAAAAATGCCGACCGCACTTTCAAAGCCAATATTGTTCGATGTGGTGCCAACCCCGCGAATGCGAAGCACAACCGAACCAGATGCGATCTGCGCGTTCGAAGTAGAAAAGCTTGGGCTGACCTGAGTGATGTTCTGTACGTTGACCACGCCCTGCTTTTCCAGCTGTTCCGGGGTTACGGCTGTAACCGCAATCGGAATGTCCTGAACGTCTTCGGCGCGGCGGGTTGCTGTAACGATGATCACATTGTCGTTGCGTGCGGACTGGGCTTCGTCATCGCTATCCTGCGCAAACGCTGGTGCGGTGAACGAACTGCAGGCCATCAGACCTGCAGCGTAGGCTGCAAACTTACGTGTCATAGATTTTCCTCTCCACAATTCCCGCGACTTATTAGCCTTATGCGGGCCTCTGACGGTGAGCTTATCAGCGACTTTGCAGCTAACAAGAGTCCAGAGCGGCTTCTTTGGGAAGAGGTGCAAAAATGCAACATTTTGTGTTGCAACGCAGCATGCGTGCGTAAAGAGGCGACCACACACGCAAAAAATTGCTGACCCCTCGGTAAGCCCGCGAAAACTAGTACCCGATGCGGATACCGAACCAGATTGTTTGCGGTGCACCAATATCGATCGCGCCGCCTGAATTTCTCGTAACGATTTCTTCGTTGAGCAAGTTCTCACCGCGGATGATCAGCGAGAATCGGTCCGAGATCTGTGCCTCACCAAACAAATCGAGCGTCGTCGCAGCAGGTAAAGCGGTCGTTTCCTGGTCGTCCTCGAACTGGGCGCCTGTGTGTCGCAGCGTTCCCGCAACTCGCCATCCTTCGGCTGGCTGCCATGCAAGTGTCGCCGAGGCCGCGAATTCGGGAGTTTGCGGAGGCCGGTTTCCGTCAAGCGCAAGCGATGCCCCTTCGCCATCGATCGCGGCATCGGAATAGGCCAAGGACCCGTTGAAGCTGATCTGACCAAATTCGACCGCGAGCGATCCCTCAAGACCCTGAACATCAATTGCCAGCAAGTTCTGGCGCTGGCGCAGGTTGGGCTGCAGCGTCACATTGGCGATCGCATTCTCAACGCGGTTGTCGAAAGCTGTCAGCGAAAGCACGGCCTCATCAATGGGCTGCCAGGTGAGGCCGATCTCAAGGCCTTTTAGCCGCTCGTTCTCAAGATTGGCATTCGCCTGCGTCACAACAGGAAACACCACAAAAGGGCGGTAAAGCTCGTTCAGGGTCGGCAGGCGCAGACCAGTATAAGCAGCCGCACGTATATCCAGCTCACGGCTCGCGTAAACCAGCGCACCAGCTCTCCAGCTTACCGCCCAATCACTGCGATCATCGGCATTGGTTTCACTGACAAGAGCATTGTTAGCATCAACTGCGCGGAAAAAACCGTCTTCAATTTGCGTGTGGTCCGCACGCAAGCCGCCGGTCAGCAGCAACGGACCAATTTGCCAATCATCCTCGATGAAAAAGCCCAGATTGCTGTTTTTGCCGCCCGCCCGGCGCCGTTCGCGCAGCGCACCGGAAAATGCGCTGAACGCCTCTTCCTGCAATTCACCATCGGCCTGCCGGTAGTCCACCCCGATCCGGACAGTATGCGCCTCGTCGATCGGAGGCCGGATTTCGATTTTTCCACCGAGCCCGGTTGATGGCGTGTTGCGCTGGTCCAACACTCGTGTGAAGCGCGAAGAGCTGATCACGACATTGGAGAAGTTGCGCGCCTGCACATAGCCGAGGGCATCAAATTCCCAAGCCCCCCGGCCGATCACCCGCAGGCTCGCGTCCTGCCCTTCACTGGTAGAGTTCGCGCCTTCGAAGCGCAGTGTCCGTGCATCTTCAAAAACGCTTGCCCGGGCCTGCAGCTCAACCGTTTCTGACACGGGCGCGACCGCGCGCAAACCCACCTGCCAACTGTCGAACGCCGCGCGTGCGGTCGCCGGAACCCTCTGCCCTGCTGGGGTGGTGAAAAAGCCCTGCCCTCTGTCCCATCGGCCTGAAATCACTCCAAAACCAGAACCAAGCGCGCTTGAAACGGTAGCCGCTGCCTCTGTCTCTTCGCGGTCATTGACGAGCAAACTGGCCGTTAACGGGCCCAGAGTGCTGGCATCGGCGCTCTCCAGCTCAATCGTGCCCGTCAACGCGCCCGATCCGAATGGGCCTGACCCGCCGCCGCGCGTGACCCTGATGGCGGAGAGCGTATCGGGATTAATCGAGGAAAGCGGAATATAGCCGAAGAACGGGTCGGCTATTGGCACGCCATCAAGAACAACCAGCGCGCGGCTCGTCGCGTTACCGCCAATTGCGCGGAGGGTAACGCCCTGCGCGCTCGGATTTGATGACCGGCTGTCAGATCTGCGAAATTGCTGAAAGCCTGCAATATTTTCAAGGACATCCTCAATCCGTCCCGAAGCGCTGGTGACGATCTGTTCGCGCTCCAGCTCCTCTACGGAATAGGCACCTATTGATGGAGCCTGTTCCAGCCCCTTGCCGGTTACGACGATCTCATCTGCCTCATCCGAAGCGTCTGGCGATGTCTGGGCGTGAACAACATTGGAAAGGGTGAGCGCTGCAAGCGAGCAGCCGAGCGGAAGCATCTTGAACATGGCAGCGCGCCTAGCGCAGTCCATCTGCAAAGTCAGTTGCAAATTGCAATGATGACTCGCTTTTCGCAGCCGTGTGTGATTACATCATTGTGCAACCGGGAAGAGAGAGACCCAATGACAGGACCCGCCCCTGATATCGATGTGCTGATCGTGGGCGCCGGCATTTCCGGCATCGGAATGGCCGCGCATATGAGAATGAAGGCCCCCGATCACACTTTTGCAATTATAGAGCGCCGGGAAAACCTCGGCGGCACCTGGGATCTGGTCCGCTATCCCGGCATCCGTTCTGACAGTGACATGCACACTCTCGGCTTCGATTTCGAGCCATGGCGTCACGAAAAGAGTATCGCTGACGCGCCATCCATTCTGGAATACCTCAATCGCATTGTCGATGAACGCGACATCCGGCGCCACATCCGGTTCGGCCACAAGGTAATCTCGGCTGATTTCAACGAAGCTGAGGCGCTCTGGTTCGTCGAAATGGAGCTGGCAGACGGCACGCGCAAAAAGCTGACGGCCCGCTTCATGTATCTGGGCTCAGGCTATTACGATTACGACGAGGCATACGATCCCGGCTTCCAGCTAGGCGCGTTTGAAGGGCAGGTTCTGCATCCACAGTTCTGGCCAGAGGATCTCGATTATGCTGGCAAAAAGGTTGTCGTGATCGGCTCCGGAGCAACGGCGGTGACCATCGTTCCTTCCATGGCTCCGGATGCAGCCCACGTGACCATGCTTCAGCGCACACCGACATGGATGGTATCGCGCGCCGCAAAAGACAAATTTGCGAATACTCTGCGCAAGTTCCTGCCCGAAAAGCTCGCCTACAGGATCACGCGTGCGAAGAACATCTGGATGCAGGATTTCACCTTCAAGGTGGCACGAAACAAGCCAGAAAAAGCCAAAAGGAGCCTGCGCAAGGGTCTCGAAAAGGCCATGGGACCGGACTACGACAGGGAAGCTTTCAATCCGCCATATAATCCGTGGGAACAGCGGCTCTGCCTGGTCCCGGACAGCGACATGTTCGAGGCGATTAATTCGGGAAAGGCGAGCATCGCCACCGGTCATATCGAGGCGTTCGAAGCGAACGGCATCCGGCTCAAATCAGGCAAGCTCATAGAAGCGGACATCATCGTTACCGCAACCGGGCTTAAAATGGCTGTCGCAGGCAAGATCGCTGTCAGCGTCAACGGCAACCCTGTCGATTTCAGCCAACGCTTCTATTACAAGGGCTGCATGTTCTCGAACGTGCCGAACCTTGCGGTGGTTTTCGGGTATCTCAACGCCAGCTGGACGCTGCGGGTAGATATCAATTCGGATTATGTCTGCCGGGTTTTGCGCGAAATGCGCAGCCGCAATGTCGATGTGGTCACTCCGGTTTTGACCCCGCAGGCAGAAGCGGCAATCGAGGAGGACGACATCTACGATTTCTCGTCCGGCTATATTCAGCGCGCCAAGGCTATTCAGCCCAAGAATTCCGTGGATTACCCGTGGCGGCTCAATCAGGAATATGTAGTCGACCGCAAACGGATGGCGAGCGATCCGATTGATGACGGCATTCTGGCCTTCACCCGCGCAGGGGCCAATGCGCGCGGCATGCAAGAGCAGTTAGAGGCTGCGGAATAGGGATTGGGTGTGGCGTTCCTGCGGGCCTTCGCTTACATCCGCGCTTATGATCTCCTCCGACAAAATCTGGACTGCCGGCCTCGTCATAATTGGTGACGAGATCCTGTCTGGCCGAACACATGACAAGAACATCGCGCAAGTGGCGAGTTGGCTTCAGGTGCAAGGCATTCGCCTCTCCGAGGTGCGCGTAGTCGCGGATGTCGAGGACCGGATTGTTGAGGCTGTGAACGCCTTGCGAGCGGCCAATGACTACCTCTTCACTACCGGAGGTATCGGTCCAACCCACGATGACATTACCGTTGATGCCGTGGCGAAGGCGCTGGGTGTGGGGGTTGTGATCCATCCCGAAGCCCGTGCCTTGCTTGAGCGGTACTATGCGGACAAGGGCGGTGTGAACGAGGGCCGTTTGCGCATGGCCCGTGTGCCCGATGGATCGGAGTTGATCCCGAACCGCATGTCGGGCGCGCCCGGCATTCGGCGCGGGAATATCTTCCTGATGGCCGGCGTGCCGCACATCACCGCGGGGATGCTCGATGCGCTTACCGGCCAGCTTGAAGGCGGCGCGCCGCTGATTTCCGAAACAGTCGGAGGCTTCATTCCTGAAAGCGAAGTTGCCAGCCTCTTGTGCGAAATCGAACAGGCTCATGAAAACTGCCAGATCGGCTCCTACCCCTTCTTCCGCGATGGCAAGGTCGGATCGAATTTCGTAATAAGGTCAACTGACCGCGAGGCGCTGCAAAGTTGTTTCGATACCTTGTGTGAAGGTCTGGGCGAAAACGGCTGGGACTTCACCCCCGGCGGGATTTGAGACGCCCAACGGCTTCAGAGCAGATAATTGCTCCGGCGCCCCTCATGCAGTTCAGGGTTCCGGCGACGCGCTTCCCGGATCTTTTCAATGTTTTGCTTGTGCCTGAATTTGTTGCTGGCACCAATCGCCAGCAATATGAACGCAGCGCCCACTGGTGCCAGCAAAGGCTGACGAATGAAGGCTGCAAAGAACAAGATTGCTGAGCCTAGAAGCAGCATGAAGCAACTCGATTTCACGTTTATTATCCTTTCAGACAACCAACGCAAAAATATCACATTGTTTCCAGCGGTTTATCGCAGCTGCGGCACGTTTAGAACTGCCGAGCGTACTTAGCCGCGCATTTCGACGCTTTTCCTCGAACGTTGGCGCAGCACCAAGCCAGCCCCCAGGCCAAACAACAGCAGCATTCCGGGGGCAGGGACAGGGGTCGGATTGCTGCCATAGATTGGCAGGTTCCAACCGCCGAAGAACGATAGGCTAAAACCACCAGTGCCAGCGACCGAAGTCGGATCGGTCGAGTTCACTCGGATGCCGCCGGTTCTCAGGAATTGATAGTCAGTCGTGCTTGCCAATGTAGTGGTGACGAGATCAGGGGACGGGCTACCCCGGCAATCAATAGCACCGCTTGTGCCGCATAGGACATACTGCTGCGTTGCGGCGTCGAACACATAGCCGGTTGCCGCATAATTTACTCCGCTGAAGCCGCCGAGGGGATCAAGCGCGTAGCTGTCCGTCGCCGGATCATAAATCAGGTCAAGTTCCAGCGTAGTGAACGAGCCGGTATTGTTGGTTACGCTCAGCGGCTCGCTCGGAGCGAATGTCCTTACAAATCCCGGATTGAAATTTGTCGAAGGGCTGGGATCTAGACTGAGGGTGTAATTGAATGTGCCGTCGGCATTGGGCACAGCCAGATTGGTATCTGCAAAGAACGCGCCTGTCGGCAGGTTGGCCTCGATCGTGAACGTAAAGGTGTCGCCAACAGCCAGAGTGTAATCGGGCAAGTCACCGGCAAATGGCTCCAGCGGCGCTTCGGGCGGTCCGGCTTCCAGACCTCGAACCATCAGAGTTTGCTCAGGCCCTTCGAACAGCTCGCCGGTGAATTTGATTGTTATTTCGCGCGTGGCTGAAACCGGTTCGGCCAAGGCTGGTGAGGCTGCGGCCAAAGCGGCGGCGGTGAATGCGAAACGGATGGCTGACATCGGACTCTTTACTTTTTGCGCAGCGATCCTGCGCGCCGGGCAACTGTTAACAGCGCGTTAGGCACAAACTGCGTTACATCTCAGCAGCTTCCCAAATTGGCACACGAAAAAGGCCGGAGGATCGCTCCCCCGGCCCTTTGCAAATTCGATTGAAGTAGGAAAGCTTAAGCGCCTTCGACTTCCGATGCGTCGATCTTCAGGCCCGGGCCCATGGTCGAAGTCAGCGAGATCTTCTTCACATATTTGCCCTTAGCGCCCGAAGGCTTCGCTTTCACAATGGCCTGGGTCAGAGCTTCGAAGTTCGCTTTCAGATCTTCGTCCTTAAAGGACAGCTTGCCGATGCCGGAGTGGATGATGCCCATCTTCTCGACGCGGAATTCGACCTGGCCGCCCTTGGCGTCCTTCACGGCCTGTTCGACGTTCGGAGTGACAGTGCCCAGCTTCGGGTTCGGCATCAGGCCTTTCGGACCGAGAACCTTACCAAGACGGCCGACAACACCCATCATATCCGGCGTGGCGATCACGCGGTCGTAATCGAGATTGCCGTTCTGCATGTCTTCCATCAGGTCTTCAGCGCCAACCTTGTCAGCGCCGGCAGCGGT
>CALLQC010000031.1 GCA_938015255.1 uncultured Erythrobacter sp. | reverse complement strand
GAGCGCGATCCGGGAGGCTCTGCCAGTAAAAGAGCGTGCACTCGCCATTGCCCTCCTTCCGCGAGACAGTGCCGACAGCAAACCGGCCATGCTTGAAATCCGTGCCGGAACCGGCGGCGATGAAGCAGCGCTGTTCGCGGGTGACCTTTACCGGATGTACGAGAAGTTTGCCTCAGAACAGGGGTGGCGGGTCGAACCGGTCAGCATGAATGCGAGCGAGGTTGGCGGGTTCAAGGAGATCGTCGCCAATGTCACCGGCTCTGGCGTGTTCGCCAAGCTCAAGTTTGAAAGCGGTGTCCACCGTGTTCAGCGCGTGCCTGAAACCGAGAGCGGCGGACGCATCCACACTTCGGCGGCGACGGTGGCGGTGCTGCCTGAGCCTGACGAGGTCGACGTACAGATCGATGCGACCGACCTGAAGATCGACACCTACCGCGCCAGCGGCGCAGGCGGTCAGCACGTTAACACCACTGACAGCGCGGTGCGCATCACCCACCTGCCGAGCGGTCTGGTCGTGACCTGCCAGGACGAGCGCAGCCAGCAAAAGAACCGTGTGAAGGCGATGCAGGTGCTACGCGCGCGGCTTTACGAGAGCATTCGCGATGAAGCGCAGGGCGAGGAGGCGGCGGCGCGCAAGGCGATGGTCGGCAGCGGCGACCGGTCAGAGCGCATCCGCACCTACAACTTCCCTCAAGGGCGGGTGACTGATCACCGGATCGGGCTGACGCTGCACAAGCTCGAGGAGGTGCTGGCAGGGCCGGGGCTGCTCGAACTGGTGGATGCTCTCACTGCAGAGGACGAGGCAAAGCGGCTGGCGGCGCTGAATGAGTGATTACAGCGGATTGGAAGTCGCCGAAGCGATCAGGCAAGGAACCGCGCTGCTTTCAGAGACAAGCGATACCGCGCGGCTTGATGCCGAAGTGCTGATGGCGCATTCACTCGGCATAAGCCGTTCCGATCTGCTCATCGGTGCAATGAAAGACCCTGCCCCCGTCGGGTATGGCGATGCGATCAATCGCCGGGCTGCGCGCGAGCCTGTGGCATATATTACGGGCGATCAGGAATTCTACGGTCGCGACTTCAACGTTTCACCAGCCGTTCTCATACCGCGCGGCGACAGCGAGACATTGATTGGCGTGACGGTCGAACTGGCTCCTCAGGCACAATCGGTGCTGGATCTCGGAACAGGATCGGGCGCTCTGCTCATCACCGCGTTGCTGGAGCTGGAAAGCTGCAGCGGAACCGGCATCGACGTGTCGCCCGGCGCTGTTGAAATTGCACGCAGCAATGCCCGTCAGCATGGGCTTGGAGAAGGCATTGCCCGCTTCCTAAACCGCGATTGGAACGAGCCTGGATGGGCTGATGATCTTGGCCGGTTTGATTTGATCCTCTGCAACCCGCCCTATGTCGAAGCGGACGCTGAACTTGATCCTGACGTGCGGGATTATGAGCCTGCGAGCGCGCTGTTCGCCGGAGTAGAAGGGCTTGACGATTACCGCGTCATCATTCCGCAGCTTGACAAGTTGCTCGCTCCGGGCGGCATCGCCTTGTTCGAAATTGGCGCAGCGCAGGCCCCCACGGTAACAGAAATTGCGCAAAATCATGGATTTGAGGTCGAAATGCGCCGTGATCTGGCAAAAAGGCCACGAGTCCTCATCCTTTCCCGATCAAATTGACGCTAGGGCTTGGCAAACCCGAATTGCCTCGCTACCTCCGAATCAGGCCACTGAATTGCGAAATGTGCAATTCGTTAGGTCTAGCTCCAAATTCGATGTCCAACGGCCGTTAGGGCTTGCCCCCGGCCAGGCAGTTCGGGGCGCGCGCCTGATTGCTGGCGAGGACCCAAGCAATCCTTTGACCGGGAGGCCCATCCAGTTGGTTGGTGCACGGTCTTAAGAGGGAAGTTTTCCTTGAATAACAATCGTAACAATCGTCGTCGTGGCCGCGGAAATCGCGGCAATCAGGGCGGCGCAAATAGTCAGAACCGGATCGACAGTCGGGCCCGCGGAAACGCGCCGCAACTGCTCGACAAGTATAAAAAGCTTGCGCAGGATGCTCAGCATAACGGCGACAGGGTTCAGGCTGAATATTACCTGCAATTCGCGGACCACTATTTCCGCGTGATCGCCGACAACAAGGCGCGGCAGGACGAGGCGCGTGCGAAGCGTCAGGACGAGCGCGGCCAGGCCAACGATGACAGTGATGAGGACGAGGATGGCGATAATCGCCGCCGGAACAACCGTCGCTCGCGCGGTCGCCGCGACGAACAGGGCCGCGATGATGAAAGCCGTGACAGCCGCGGGCATGACGAACAAGAGGGCGATGCCGGTCAGGAAGGCGAAAGCTATTCTGCGGATGAAATCTCTGAAGAAGCGAGCAAGCCGAAACGTCGCAGCCGTAAACCAAAGGCGGATGACGGCACCTCTGACAGTGAAAAGCCGAAACGCCGGCGCACGCGTGCCGCGAAAACCGACAATTCGGCATCGGACGAAATTGATTCATCAGTGCTGCCGCCTTCCATTGGCGCTGCCACGGATGGCGATGGCGACGACAATCTCGAAGCTGTAGGTTAACTTTTTCGCGTCGGGCGCTGCTCCGCGATATCAGAAACTGATCGGATGCACGCCCGCCTTGAACTTGTCTGGAACCGCGCGCTTCACCGGCCGGGACTGACTTCATTACTGCTCGGATTGGCTGCAGCCTGCGGATACCCACCTCTCCATGCATGGTGGATCGCCCTGCCTGCGGTCGCGATCTTCGTCGCCGTATTGCACAAGGCAGCATCATGGCGAGCGGCAGCCTGGCAGGGCTGGCTGTTCGGCTGGGCTCATCTCACACTAGCCAACAATTGGATCGCCACTGCTTTTACGCATCAGGCCAAGATGCCCGAGTTTTTCGGCTGGCTCGCTGTGCCGCTGCTGTGCATTTACCTGGCGGTCTATCCGGCCCTGGCTGCGGCTGCCGCGCATCTGCTGGCAAAACGCAAGCAGCCGTTGGCATTCGGGGTGGTGCTGGCAGGGGCATGGATCATTACCGAATGGCTTAGAAGTTGGGTCTTTACCGGCTATCCTTGGCCGCCGCTTGGCCTGATCCTGCTTGGTCCATGGAACACGCCGGGTTTGGCGGCCTTGCTTCCCTGGCTGGGCACCTATGCCCTATCAGGTCTGGTCTTGTTGATCGCCGCGGGGCTAGTCAGAGGCGCCGTACGACACGGTTGGTGGGCTCCGCTCGCACCTCTTATTCTGATTGCGTTTGCGATGCATGTTCCCCGCTACGTGCCAAAGGGGGAAGGCGTTATTGCCTACACCCTCGTACAGCCGCTTTTGACCCAGGATGAGATCAATGATCCGACCAAGTTCGAAGAGCAGTTTGAACAGATCGCCAGATTGACAGCGCCGGGCCGGGAAGAACCGCGTCTGGTGTTGTGGCCGGAAAGCGCTGTTCCCGATTATCTCGAAGACGGCTATCCGCAACGCTATTATGACCGGATGACGGCCAACGCCGATCCGAAATTTGCGCGCGAACGCATCGGGTCGGTTATCGGGCCGGAAGCCACTCTGTTGAGCGGTGTCGTCAATCTCGATTTTCGCGAAAAAGCGGGCATCACGACTGTCGCAAGTGCACGCAATTCTGTTTTGGCGATCGATGGATCGGGGGCGATTACGGGGCACTACGCAAAGGCGCATCTGGTGCCCTACGGTGAGTATCTCCCGATGCGCACCGTTCTGGAGCCGCTGGGCATGTCGCGTCTGGTCGCGGGCTCGATCGATTACCGCGAGGGCCCCGGACCGCGAACGCTCGATCTGGGCGAGCAGGGGCGAGCCGGCATCCAGATCTGTTATGAAATCGTGTTTTCTGGTCAGGTGGCCGACCGGGATGATCGGCCGGACTACATCTTCAATCCTTCAAACGATGGATGGTTTGGCTGGTGGGGGCCGCCGCAGCATCTGGCGCAGGCTCGGCTCCGTGCCATCGAGGAAGGGCTCCCCGTATTGCGCTCTACCACCACCGGGATCAGCGCGGTCATTGACGCGAATGGCATCGTGCGCGCCAGTATCGCTTCAGGCAAGGCAGACGCGATAAACGGCATCGTGCCCGAGGCAAAAGCGCCGACACTGTTCGGTCGTTACGGAAACGCTTTGCCGCTGGCTTGGGCGATTGCGCTGATTGTCCTTGGGGTTGCTGTACCAAGATTGCTTGCACTGCGCGCCGCTCGCGGCTAAGCGAAGCCTCAAGACATAAAGATTTCCTTATATCTGCATAAGGCCCTTCGGCGGCTTTCCAAATTCCAGAGGATTTTTAATGCGCAGCAACTACCTTTTCACGTCAGAAAGCGTTTCCGAAGGCCATCCGGACAAGGTTTCCGACCAGATCTCGGATGCCATCGTCGACCTTATGATCGGTAA
>CALLQC010000030.1 GCA_938015255.1 uncultured Erythrobacter sp. | reverse complement strand
GCAGGGCGCGACTGATTCAGGCGCGCATTTCGACAGCGAAGTGCACTTCTACAATTCTGATCAATTTGTTGACGAGCCACTGCGCATTGCCGAACGCACGGTGATCCTGCCAGGTAGTGAGACCAAATGGACCTTTGCCGTTGCTAGTGCCACCGAAGAGGTCGACGCACAATTGCAGCAGGTTCGCCTCATTCTGATCTGGTCATTCGCAGTCCTGGGCCTTGGCCTGATTGTCATGGCGCTTCTGCAGATCCGATACGGTCTCTCGCCGCTTCGCCGCGTTCGGGCCGCGATCTCGCGCCTTCGGTCAAGCGGTGAAAACCGTATCACCGAACCTTTGCCAAGCGAGGTGCAGCCACTGGTCGAGGAGTTGAACGGTTTGCTCGCCCACTCGGAAAAACAGGCAGAAGAGGCCCGGATGCATGCCGGCAATCTGGCCCATGCGCTCAAGACGCCGCTCACGGTTCTGACCAACGCGGCGACCGCGCAGGATCCCAAACTGCCCGACCTTGTGCGAAGCGAGACGCGGACGATGCAGCGCCATGTCGAGCACCATCTGGCCCGCGCACGCGCGGTCGGTCGCCGTGCCACCGGCCTCTCTCGTGCCGAAGTATGGCCGAGCGTGGAGAGCGTGCTGCGTGCGGTCACACGAATTTATGAGCACACACGTTTTGACCTCGACGGAAACAATGAGGCGGTCGTCTCGATTGAGCGACAAGACCTTGATGAAATACTCGGTAATCTAATCGAGAATGCAGCCAAATATGGCGGTGGCAGCGTGTTCGTGACGGTGGATGCGGAAAAGGACAGCGCCGATTGCGTCATCTGGGTGGAGGATGATGGCATGGGAATACCCGAAGCAGAACGCATCCGCATCTTTGATCGCGGCGCGCGGCTGGATACTGGCAAGCCGGGGACCGGCCTCGGCCTCGCAATTGTGCGTGACGTTGCGGAGATATATGGCGGCAATGTTTCGCTCAAGGAAAGCGAAGATCTGGGCGGACTGCTTGTTGAACTGCGTCTGCCGAGGCGCTGAATTCTGTCGTTCAGATTTGATCAATCGCGTGATGCGCACTGGTAGGTTCTGATCGCGGGGGATAAAATGCACAAACGGATGCCGGCTTTAATCATAGTTGCGTGCGCCGCCTCAGCCTGCACGCCCGTCGGACAACGCTTCGAAGACCGGCGCACGGTGTTCAACAATCCTTATGTCTCGCCGGAACTGGACAGCGGGCCGGTGGGTCCGGAATGCAGCCAAGGCGTAATTAGAGACAACAAGTGCTGGATTGACGGCGTCGGCTATCCGCTGGGAAGAGGATTTGTGTTCACTCCCGACGGTGACATCGTCCGACTATCCGGACGCGAGAGGCGCTTTCTTAGAGAGCGCGTGGAAGCACTTCAGGCGAAGGCCGATGTGCTGAAATCGCTTGAAGAGGGCACGCCGCTTCCCGCTGATTCTCCGGCGCTACCCGAAAATCAGGGTAAGGACGGGCCCAGTTAAATCGCTCTAATCACCGCGCGCTTTTTCATGGTGGCGGATTACCTCTTCAATAATGAAGCGCAGGAACTTTTCGCTGAATTCCGGGTCCAGATCGGCCTCTTCCGACAATTTGCGGAGGCGCTCGATCTGCCGTGCTTCGCGGGCGGGGTCTGCCGGCGGAAGCGTGACCCTGGCCTTGTACTCACCAACGGCCTGCGTGATTCGAAACCGTTCCGCCAGCATATGAATGATTGCAGCATCGATATTGTCGATGCTTTTTCGGAATAGCGCGAGCTGCGGATCGTCTGCGGGCGGGGAATGCGTAATGTCGGACATGTCGTGCGAACGTAGCATCAAATCCATGCTTGCCAAGCGCTTGGCGCTCGCCCAAAGCGCTTTGTCATGAGTGCCGAAGTCGTACCCCTCCCGCGAAAGCGGCCGACGCTCGAGCCGATGTTGTCGCTGACAGCAAATGGCATGAATGCGGTCAATACGGTCATCCTGGAGCGGATGCAGAGCGAAATTCCGCTGATCCCGCGCCTTGCCGGCCATCTTATTTCTGGCGGCGGCAAACGTCTTCGCCCGATGCTTACTCTCGCGGGCGCTGAATTGGTGGGATATCAAGGTACGCGGCATCACAAACTCGCCGCGGCTGTTGAGTTTATCCATACAGCCACGCTGCTTCACGATGATGTGGTAGACGGCAGCGAGCTGCGCCGGGGCAAGGCTGCGGCAAATATCATATTCGGCAATCCGGCGACGGTACTGGTCGGCGATTTCCTGTTCAGCCGCGCGTTCGAGCTGATGACCGAAGATGGCTCACTTAAAGTTCTGAAAATTCTGAGCCATGCGAGCGCCGTTATTGCTGAGGGTGAAGTATCGCAGCTGACCGCGCAGCGGCAGATTGAAACCAGCGAAGAGCGCTATCTCCACATCATCGGCGCAAAGACCGCTGCTCTGTTTGCTGCCGCCAGCCAGATCAGCGCGGTCGTTGCGGAATGCAGCGAGGAGCAGGAGCGCGCTCTGGAAGACTATGGCCGCAATCTGGGCGTGGCATTTCAGTTGGTAGACGATGCGATCGATTACGATTCCGACGCGGCTGAAATGGGCAAGGATCGCGGCGATGACTTCCGCGAAGGCAAGATGACCTTGCCCGTCATTCTTGCGCATGCGCGAGGAAATGAAGAAGAGCGAAAGTTCTGGAAGGCCGCCATTTCCGGCCATAGGACTTCTGACGAAGATCTCGATCACGCGATTTCGCTTATTGAGAAGCACAATGCGGTTGAGGATACACGTGAGCGTGCACGGCATTTTGCCCAGCGGGCTATAGATGCCATTTCGATCTTTCCCGAAGGTAAGGCCCGCATTGCCATGGCCGAAGCGGCGCAGTTTGCCGTCGCGCGGGGGTATTGAGCGGGACAGTGTCCCGCGATCTTCCCATCCATTCTGTATTGCCGGACATCCGCGTTGCGCTCGCGCGCCAGGGCGCGGCGGTGCTGATCGCTCCGCCGGGTGCGGGTAAAACCACTGCGGTTGCGCCCGCCTTGCTGGGTGAGGACTGGTGCAAAGAGCAGATCATCATCACATCGCCCCGCCGCGTCGCGGCCAGAGCTGCGGCTGAGCGGATGGCTGAAATGCTGAACGAACAGCCGGGCGAAACTGTTGGATACATGACCAGGTTGGACAGCAAGGTTTCCTCGCGCACCCAGATTCTCGTCGTGACGGAAGCGATCCTGGTCAACAGACTGATCGACAATGCCGAACTTCCGGGCGTTTCAGCGATCCTTTTTGACGAAGCGCATGAGCGGCATCTGGACAGTGATCTTGGCCTTGCTCTCGCGCTGGAGACTCGCGGTGTGCTGCGCGAAGATCTGCGCGTTTTGGTAATGTCGGCGACAATTGATGGCTCTCGGTTTGCGCGATTGCTTGGCGATGAGGCGCGAGTGATCGAAAGTGATGGACGCAGTTTTCCGCTGGAAATTAAATGGCTTGGGAGCGCCCCCGCACAACCGATAGAGGATCAGATGGCGACCGGCGTGATGACCGCCTGGCGCGAGGCGGAGGGCGACATTCTCGCGTTCCTGCCCGGGGTGCGCGAAATCGATAGGGTGCGTGAGCGGCTGCAGGCACGTCTGCCCGATACACCAATCCTCCCGCTGCACGGACAGGTGGAGCCGCCGGATCAGCGCACGGCAATACGCCGCGATCCTGAGGGCAGGCGCCGGATTGTCTTGGCAACGGCAATTGCCGAGACTTCGCTAACGCTGGATGGAGTCTCGGTCGTGGTGGATAGCGGTCTGGCGCGCTTCGCCGAACATGACCGGGCGGCCGGCACGACCCATCTTGTTACCCGCCGCGCCAGTCAGGCTACCGCAACGCAGCGGGCAGGGCGCGCCGCACGGCAGGCACCGGGTGTCGCCTACAGGCTGTGGGAAGAAGGCGGACATCGCGGTCGCCCCGAATTCTCCCCGCCCGAAATCGAGACCGCCGACCTTACGTCGCTCGTCCTTGATCTCGCCAAATGGGGCACAAATGATCCTGCATCGCTTGCATGGCTGGACGCGCCTCCTGATGCCTCCATTGAGGCGGCGCGTGCGCGGCTGCGAGCGATGTCGGCGCTGAATGCCGAAAACCGTATCACCGATTGGGGCGAGACGATCTCGAAATTGTCGCTCGACCCGGTCTCTGCGGCAACGGTTCTGTTTGCGGCCAGGCATGGTCAGGCATTGGAGGCGGCCAAGTTGGTTGCGCTGATGCAGGAGCGCGGGCTGGGCGGGCGAGGTGAGGATTTGCTGGCGCGTGCTTCGCGTTGGCGATCCGAACGAGGGAAGCGGGCTGAGGCGGCTCACAGGCTGGCCAAAAGGTGGGCAGCGCGCGCGGAGCAGCATGTGCAACCAATTGATGGGCCGCTTGAAAACCCTGCGCTGTTTTTCGCTTTGGCAAAACCTGAATTTGTGGCGAAGCGGCGCGGTTCGTCAGGTGAACATTGGCTCAGCGCAGGTGGGCGCGGCTTCCAGATGGACCCGGCCTCGTCGCTTTCCCGGGCCGAATGGATTGTTATTGCTGATGCACAGGGCCAGGCAAAAGGCGCCCGGATTACCTCAGCAGCCCGATTGGAGGCTGGCGAAGTTGAGGCTGCACTTACGAGTCAAATTGAAAAGAGGTCGCTAGTCAATTGGAATAAAGCCGAAAACAGGGTTGAGGTGCGGATTGAAAAGCGCCTCGGTTCAATCGTGATTTCTTCTGGCCCAGACCCCAATCCTGAACCTTCACAGCTTATGGAAATACTTGCCGGTGAAGCCGTGAACAAGCTTGGGGAATTGCTTCCTCCGGGCTTTCTCGCCCGCGCCGGATTTGCGGGTATTGATGCTCTGTCGTTCGAGAATCTGGCCGCAAATGCTTCAATGTGGCTTGCGCCGTTGCTTGAAGGCAGGCGTGATCTGAACCTCGCATCTGGCAAAGTGGCAGAGGCAGCACTGGCTCAACTGGATTGGGATACGCGCCAAAAACTTGATAAGCGTGCGCCGCAGCATTTCACTTCACCGGCTGATACGAAACATCCAATCGACTATGCCGGAGGCGATGCGCCCAGTGCGGAGGTGCGTGTGCAGGCACTGTTCGGTCTCGACGTGCATCCAATGGTCGGTCACACGCCGCTGCTCCTGAAACTCACCAGCCCTGCGGGCCGCCCGATCCAGTCGACCAGAGACATCTCCGGTTTCTGGCGCGGAAGTTGGTCTGATGTGGTGAAGGAGATGAAAGGCCGCTATCCGAAACATCGATGGCCAGAGCAGCCATGGGTGGAAAAGCCCAGCCTCAAGACGAAAAACGCCTTCAATCGCGGCTGAAACTGGACTATCGGGGCGGCATTATGAGTGCACGCATTTACCAGCAGCCCAAAAGCGCAATGCAATCGGGCAAAGCCAAGACCGATATCTGGGTGCTCGAATTCGAGCAGAGCGAGGCGCGCAAGCCTGATCCGCTGATGGGCTGGACCGGCAGCGGCGACACTCAGGCGCAGGTGAAGCTCAATTTTCCGACCAAGGAAGCGGCAAAGGCCTATGCCGAGAAATACGGCATTACCGCCCGTGTCCATGCCACCCCGCCAAAGTCGCTCAAGATTCAGGCTTACGCCGATAACTTTCGGTAATTGATTTTTCATCCGACCAACGCCATATGGCGCGTCGGGAGTCGGGTGGACGTTTGCGTTCGCTCACCGGGTCAGGTCCGGAAGGAAGCAGCCCAGGTGAATTGCGGCGGGTCGCTCGGCTCCTTTTTAACGCTGTGCGCTTGCCAGTTTCTTTTTCCTCACATCTTGCGATCATCGCCATGACAAAGGCCGTCAGAGCGCGTAGCTAATCCTGCATGGGTGATTCACCGGAAAATACGGATTCGCCGCCATGGGAAGGCGAGGAAGAGAATAAGCCGAGTGCGGCCGAGTTGGAGGCAGCGGGACAAAACTCGATGTTTGGCGACCCGGAACCGGCTTCTGAGCCAATGAGTGAATCGGCACAAGAAACAGCTGCCGAACCAGCCGTGACTGAAGCGGCCGGCGCTGTTTTGCCTGAGCCCAAGGTTCAAGCAGCTGTACCTTCACAATCCAACCAGCCATACCGTGTGCTTGCGCGCAAATATCGCCCGCAAACATTTTCAGAACTTATTGGTCAGGAACCGATGGTGCGTACGCTCGCGAATGCGATCGAACGCGACCGGCTGGCCCATGCGTTCCTAATGACTGGGGTGAGAGGTGTCGGAAAAACTTCCACGGCCCGCCTCATTGCCAAGGCACTCAATTGCGTAGGTCCGGATGGCAAGGGCGGTCCAACGATTGATCCGTGCGGGCAGTGTGAACCGTGCGTCGCCATCGCTGAGGGGCGCCACATTGATGTGATCGAGATGGACGCCGCCTCGCACACCGGTGTCGACGATGTCCGCGATATCATCGAACAAGTGCGCTATGCGGCTGTCTCTGCGCGCTACAAGATCTACATCATCGACGAGGTCCACATGCTGTCGCGCAACGCCTTCAACGCGTTGCTGAAGACACTTGAGGAACCGCCCGCGCATGTGAAATTTCTGTTCGCAACCACCGAAGTGGAAAAGCTGCCCGTTACAGTCTTGAGTCGCACCCAGCGTTTTGATTTGCGGCGTATTCCTTCCGATCTGCTTGCGAGTCATTTCGGCAGGGTATGCGAGATGGAAGGCGTGGAGGCCGAAGAAGAGGCTCTGCGGATCATCGCCGCTGCTGCCGAAGGATCTGTGCGTGATGGTCTCTCTATTCTGGATCAGGCAATCGCCCATGCCGATCTTGATGAGGACAGCAAAGTTACGGCGCTGCGCGTCCGCGATATGCTGGGCCTTGCAGACAAAAGCGCTCAGCGAGCTATTTTGGGCTTTGTGCTCGAGGGAGACGCCGCCGCACTGCTGCGCGCAATTGACGAGCAATACGCGCTCGGTGTGGAACCGCTTGCGCTGATGCGCGCGCTGCTGGATCTGGTTCACAAGATTACAGTGTCGCAAGTTTCAGGGGCCGAACCCGATGCTCCCAGCGAAGAGGAGCGCGCCGCGCTAGGTGAATTTGCCAGCAGGTTGGGCGCCGCGGAGCTGCACCGGCTGTGGCAGCTGCTATTGAAAGGCCACGAGGAAGTAAGGCAGGCGCCAGATCCTCTCGTTTCGCTGCAAATGGCGCTGCTTCGTGTTCTGCATGCAGCCGAACTGCCTGACCCGGGAAAGTTAGCGAAAAAGATCGCCGAAATGGCGAGCCAAACGCCCGGTCCCGCTACACCAAGCATGACTGGCAGCGATACGCCGAGCGCAGAGGCAAATTCTGCACCATCTGGCGCGCTCGATTGGAGTGCTTTGGTGGAAGAGGTGGATCGTGCTGGAAAGATGCACGTCGCCGAACTTATGCGCAGCCGGGTGCGCGTGATAGAGCTTGGGCCGGATCGACTGATTTATCAGCAGGCTGATGAGTTCCCCGATGATCCGGGACCGGAAATCCGCGATGCGCTGTTTCAGATAAGGCGCCGCCGCTGGCATGTGGAAAAGGGAAATGGCGATGCGCAGCCCTCAATCCGAGAGCAAGAACAGGCAAAAGCAAATGCTGTCCGCGAGAGCATCTTGTCAGACCCGCTTGTGAAGGCCACATTTGAAGCATTCCCAGACGCCGAATTGATCGAAGAGGGTGGAAACATCGCCCGCGCATCCGGCAGCAAATGGAACTGACCAAAAGGACCCCCGACCGATGAAATCGATGGAAGAAATGATGCAGGCCGCTCAAAAAGCTGCCGAGACGATTCAGACCCAGATGAGCGACATGCAAGTGAAGCTCGACAATATCGAGGTCGAGGGGCAGGCCGGGGGCGGGCTGGTAAAGGTTCGCGCCACTGCAAAGGGCCGCATTCTGGGGGTGTCAATCGATGACAGCCTGATGGTCAAGGAAGAGAAGAACATCGTCGAAGATCTTGTTACCGCCGCGTTCAACGATGCGCGGGACAAGGCCGATCGCGTTTCGGCTGAGCAGATGAAAGAAATGCAAAGCGGGATGGGGCTGCCGCCTGGTTTCAACCTGCCCGGTATGAGCTAAGGCGCACCACTTCCACAGCTTCCTTGATCAAGGCATTGCGAGCGACACCCGGCCTACCCATATTCTTTGCAAATGGCGCGCCAATCGCCGCCTGGGACAATAGAATATGACACAGCACTTTCCGCTTCTTCCCCTTCGCGACATTGTCGTCTTTCCCGGCATGGTCGTTCCGCTTTTTGTGGGCCGAGATAAATCTGTCGCTGCTCTTGAGGCGGCGATGGAGGCCAGCAAGGATATTTTTCTTCTCGCGCAGCTTGATCCAGGCTGCGACGATCCCGAAGGCGATGACCTGTATGACGTGGGCGTTGTTGCCCAGGTCCTGCAAATGCTCAAACTGCCTGATGGTACAGTTCGGGTCATGGTTGAGGGCACACATCGGGCCAGGCTGAACGGTCTGAAAGCGCACGATGATTACGTGCTTGCCGAAATCGATTTGCTAGAACCCGAGACCGTCTCAGGCAGTGAAGTGACTGCATTAATGCGCCAGGTTAACGAGCAGTTCGCCGAATATTCAAAGCTCAACAAGAAGATGGGTGACGATGCTGAGGTGGAACTGGGCGAGGTGGATGACGCCGGGCAGCTGGGCGATATGATTGCCGCAGCGATCAACGCCAAGGTATCTGATAAGCAATCATTGCTTACCGAGGCCAATCCCCTGAAGCGTCTGGAACTCGTTATGGCGTTTATGGAGGGCGAGCTCTCGGTCCTTCAGGTCGAACGCAAGATCCGCGGCCGTGTAAAGCGCCAGATGGAAAAGACACAGCGCGAATATTACCTCAACGAGCAGCTCAAGGCGATCCAGAGCGAGCTTGGCGGCGGTGATGGCGAGGAAGGTGATGAGATCACCGAACTCACAGAGAAAATCGAGAAAACGAAACTTTCGAAAGAGGCCAAGGCCAAGGCTACGGCCGAGCTCAAGAAGCTTCGCGGCATGCAACCCATGAGCGCGGAAGCGACGGTCGTTCGCAACTATCTCGATGTGCTTTTGGGTCTGCCATGGGGTAAAAAATCTAAGCTCAAGAAGGACATCGGTAAGGCGCAGGACGTGCTTGATGCTGATCACTACGGGCTTGAGAAAGTCAAAGACCGGATCATTGAATATCTTGCGGTGCAGGCACGCACCAACAAATTGAAAGGTCCGATCCTTTGCCTTGTTGGCCCTCCGGGTGTGGGCAAAACATCTCTGGGCAAATCGATTGCGAAGGCAACCGGGCGTGAGTTTGTGCGCCAATCACTTGGCGGCGTGCGCGATGAGGCTGAAATTCGTGGGCATCGCCGGACCTACATCGGCTCAATGCCGGGCAAGATCGTCAGCAACCTGAAAAAGGCCGGAACCAGCAACCCGCTGTTCCTGCTCGACGAGATCGACAAACTTGGTCAGGATTTTCGCGGTGATCCGGCTTCGGCATTGCTTGAAGTGCTCGACCCAGAACAGAACGACAAGTTTCAGGACCACTATCTGGAGCTCGATCTCAACCTGTCCGATATCATGTTCGTCACCACCGCGAACAGTCTTAACCTGCCGCAGCCGCTGCTCGACCGGATGGAGATCATTCGGCTGGAGGGATACACAGAGGATGAAAAGGTAGAGATAGCTACGCGTCACCTGATCAAGAAGCAGGTGAGCGATCACGGCCTGAAGGAAGGCGAATTTGAGCTGACCGGAGAGGGCCTGCGCGATTTGATCCGCTATTACACACGCGAAGCGGGCGTGCGCACGTTGGAGCGCGAGATTGCGCGGCTGGCAAGGAAAAGCCTGAGAAAAATCCTCGAAGGCGAAGCGACCAGCATTGTGATCACGCCTGAAAACCTCGGCGACTTTGCTGGCGTGCGCAAATTCAAGCACGGGATGAGTGAAGACGAAGCGCAGGTTGGCGCGGTGACTGGTCTGGCGTGGACATCGGTTGGCGGTGAGCTGCTGACTATCGAAAGTGTCACGACACCAGGCAAGGGCGAAATCAAGACCACTGGCAAATTGGGCGAAGTGATGAACGAATCCGTCGCCGCAGCCTTTAGTTTCGTGAAGGCTCGCGCGCCTGCTTATGGCATCAAACCATCACTGATCCAGCGCAAGAATATCCATATTCACCTGCCGGAAGGCGCAGTGCCGAAAGACGGCCCAAGCGCCGGCATTGGCATGGTCACTTCGATCGTTTCGACGCTCTCAGGAGTACCCGTTCGTCCGGATATCGCAATGACGGGCGAAGTGACTTTGCGCGGCCGCGTCTTGGCGATTGGTGGGCTTAAAGAGAAACTGCTTGCGGCGCTTCGCGGCGGGATCAAGACCGTGCTGATCCCGGATGAGAATGTGAAAGACCTTGTCGAAATTCCGGAGAATGTGAAGGAAGGCCTTGAGATCATCCCTGTGAGCCATGTCGATGAAGTGCTCGAACAGGCGCTTACCGAGATGCCTCAGGCTATCGAATGGACCGAGGCCGATGACCTTGCCTCGCAGCCGAGCCCGCAACCAGGCGGGGTTAATGGTCCGGGTTCCCCTACGGCGCATTGATAGACGGCTTCGAATCGGCAAGCGTCGCTGCGTCTTGGCGCTTGGCTGAAATAAGCGGTTAACCACGCGAAGTGCGCTGATCCGCGCCATTCATCGCAAATGGTTGCAAATTCTTACACGAACCACGCTTTTCCGCGTGATTTGCCTTTGACAGCCCTCTGCAAAACGTTTCATCTACGCGCTTTCGGGCGAGGCGATTCACCGAAACCGACAAAACAGCATATTTCAAGAGTGCGAGGGGGTTCCCAAGATGAACAAAAATGATCTGATCAGCGCGGTCGCCGATAATAGCGGCCTTTCGAAAAGCGATGCTGCGGCTGCCGTAGAAGGTGTCTTCGGTGCTATCGAAAAGGCTCTGTCAAACGGCGATGAAGTGCGACTGGTTGGATTTGGTACATTCTCCGTTGCGCGTCGCAAGGCTTCGACAGGCCGCAATCCGCGCACCGGCGAGCCGATGACGATCAAAGCTTCCAATCAGCCAAAATTCAAAGCTGGCAAAGGCCTCAAAGACGCAGTCAATTAACCTACCGCGATTTGAGCAGCAGTCGATGGCGATGTGCCTCTCGCCAGACTTAAGAAACCCCGCCCGGCTGCTGCCGAGCGGGGTTTTCTTTTGGTAAGGGTGACGCGTTACTTGCCGATAGCGATTAGCGCGGTCGGTGCCGCCTTCGTGCTGGGCGAGACTTTCCATGTCAGGACTTGACCGTTGGCGGTTAAGGCCGGGCCTTCATCTGTATTATTTGCGCGTATATCCATCGAGCCCGCCGTCACGATGGAAAAAGTTCCCTCAACAGTGGGTACGGTCATTTCCTCGTCAATTTTGGGAGCATCGCTGCCCAAAGAGGCCAGACCAGAAAGCGTGGCGAGGCCGCCGGCTCCGCCCATCATTGATGCCATCGGGTTGGTCTCGTTTTGCGGCGCAAAGCCCGGTGCATTGATGCGCAGCACCTTCCCCTCCCTGATGAACACTTGCACGAAGGGGTTGGTCATTGGCACATCTTCGAGCACCGGGAACATAAAGTCGTGGCTGATTCTGCCCGAAACGGAATAGCTGATGTCAAACACGCCATTGCCCTTGTGCTCTACACGGTTCCAACCCTCGTGGCGTCTAAGCAATTTGGTCAGCTCGGCTGCGGCCTGCGGATCGCTCGGGTCAACACCGCCAAGCATGGCTGACATCTGTTCCGCTTTTTCTGCGGCTTCAGCTGCGCGTAGTTCAGCGCCCGCATCCCACTCGGCGCGCTGTTCAGCCAGTTCCTCTTCCGTGCAATCGCGGGTTTCGAAAGTGTCATCATCGTAGCATTCAACCGGTTCGAATTGCTCCGATGCAGCGCTCATCTGCGCGAGGTTGGAGAGGCCAAAGAAGAAAATCTCGCCATCATATGTGAAGGTGAAATTTTCATCATCGCTGATCAACAATTGGGAGTCGAATTTGCCGGGTGTGATGAAACATCCCGTAAGGATGAGTGAAAGACCCGCAAGCAGGCTGGCGGCAGCCATTCTGACAGTCGATGGTTTGTGCATCCTGATATTCCCCAATTGAGCTCTTTGATGCGGAGCTTTAGCGCGTCGCCACAGCGTATAGCGAAATAGCCGCCGCGTTCGAAACATTGAGGCTCTCTATAGCAGAGGATATTGGCAGCCGCGCCAGTGCATCACAATGCTGGCCGATGTTGTGGCGCATACCTTCGCCTTCCGCTCCCAGCACAATCGCCACCGGCCCTGTAGGCAGCGCTTCAGCCAAGGTTGCCTCCACTTCACCAGCCATGCCGATACGCCAATATCCAGCCTCTGCCAGTTCATCGAGCGCGCGCGCGAGGTTGACGACCCGCACCCATGGCACGGTCTCAAGCGCGCCAGACGCTGATTTCGCGATGACGCCGCCTTCGGGCGGGGCATGCCGGTCCTGCGTGACGATACAGGCTGCGTTAAAGGCGGCGGCAGACCGCAGGATCGCGCCGACATTGTGTGGATCGGTCACCTGATCGAGAACGACGACGGGGCGGCTTGCATCGCCCGCGGCAACTTCATCCAGGAACCTGTCCGGCAGCGGTTCGCATTCGAGTACAAGTCCTTGGTGCGGAGCGTCTTTCGCAACAAGACGGGCGAGGTCAGAAACTTCAGCATATTCGACCGTAAAATCAGCCGGCAATTCACCATCCAATGTCTCGATACCCTCTCGCGTCGCCCACAGTTTACGATGCTGGCGTGCAGGGTTTTTGAGCGCAGCCTCCACCGGATGACGCCCCCACAGGCGGACATGGCCTGCTGTTCCGCGGCCTGAGCCGCGTCCGCCCTTCATGCGGCCCGCGCGGCCTCTTAATGCGCGCTTGCGGTCTCCTTTAGCCATGTGAGCTCCTGTTAAATGGCTGCATTTCTGCCTCCCCTGCCAGCAGGCCCATTGACAGGCAAGCGTCGCTTCGCCAAAGGGGCGCCTCTCGGCAGAGCAGTGACCCGTTCCGGCGGGTCTCATACTTCGGCAAAGCAGCGACTTGGTTGCTTTCGAGCATGGTGTGGACAGGTGGCCGAGTGGTTAAAGGCAGCAGACTGTAAATCTGCCCGCGCAAGCGTACGCTGGTTCGAATCCAGCCCTGTCCACCACCGCTCATAACTCTTCTAAGACCGGGCGCCGCTTTTCTGGCCAATCTGCACCAGTGGGCGTGTTTGCTTTTTTGTGGAGCCGAAGGTTGGTGATTTGCTCAGCACTCAGGATCCTCGCGAACTGGCGCGGACCAATCAACGCGACGCAGACGAAAACTTAGGTTCGAGACTGTGGCTGAAGAATGAGCTGGCATGGCTTCAAGCTCAAGATGTTTCAGATGACAGCCTGACACCGTCGAGCCGCCCGGATCACACGCGCCACCTGTTCCATTGGGGGTAGGCAGAACTGGTCGGTGAGCGGGGCGATGCAATTTGCCGGCACGCTGCTGAGCAAGCACCCATTCGCTTGGACGAATAAATGCCTCACTCGGCTAACGGAGGCTTTGTACTGTCTTCCGTGTGCTTTAAAATTAATGGGTTAGCGCGTCGCCACGCGCTCGGCTCGAAACTCATCACGATCCAGCATCTGAAGCGCAGCTTTCGCAAGATGGCGGGAATCTTTCCAGTCGCCATTTGCGGTTTCCAAAACGACGCGTTTCTGGCTCTTCATAGCGGCTTCGAACATGGTGCGAGCCTTTTTGCTGTGGCCCTGCCGTGCGTAGGCGATCCCAAGATTAATAAGCTTCACAGGGTCGTCTTCAGACAATTTGGTATTCGCACGTATCTCTTCGACTGCATCTGAATTGCGGCCATCAAGGAGTGATTCATAGCCAACCTCAGTTGCCGAACCATTCGCCAGAATAATCAACGCAGCTACGCCTGTCAGTAACATCATCTGTCTCCCATCGATAATTGCATAATGTGGAGAAAATTTTCGGATTGCAACAAAAATGCAATATTGTCACAAAAGTGAAATTATAGCAGAAAAAGGTATGTTTATCAGATAATTATCGAAATCTTTGTTTTTCGTCAAAGGGTATGGATAGCTGTCATAAATGTCGTTTTTCGGTCATATTCGGACATGTGACAATCCGGTGATGAATCGCGAAATCCTGACCACAAAGAGTCACTCCTCAAACGTAGCGGGATGAGCAGACGCCAATTGGGTCGCTCTTTTTTCCGACTCGGGATTTCTTAGGGGATTGCTCGCCGTGAAGACTATCAACCGCACTATCGTAATGGGCGTAAGCCTGCTCGCCCTGGCTGCATGCGGAGGCGAAGAGATCGTTTCGCCCGGCACCGGCGGCAATGTCATTATCAATGGCGGCGGGGGAGGCGGAACTCCCGCGCCGAGCCCGACGCCGACACCGAGCACCACTGCAACCGCGGCGGCGGATTGCCCCTTTATCGCGGATCCGCAGGGCCTCACCGATCGCGGTACAATTTCGGGCCCAACTGGCTCCTACCGTCTTTGCCAGCTGCCCGCTCGCTTCAATCGCTCATCGCAATTGCAGTTCACCAATGCCGACGCTGCGGTCATCTACCTTATTGACGGGCAAGTGGATGTTGGCACCGATGGCGGTCCTTCCGCTGACGCTTCGGACGGTCTGACAGATACAGATGTCGTTCTTACAATTGAGGCGGGCGTCATCCTCGCCGGCCTCGACGGTTCGTATCTCAATGTGAACCGCGGCAATGAAATCCAGGCGAACGGCACGGCCCAGCGCCCGATCATCTTTACCAGCCAACAGAACATTCGCGGTGAAAACACGGACAATTCTTCGGGTAACTGGGGCGGTCTGATCCTCAATGGTCGCGCTCCCGTCACCGATTGTCTGTCCAACAGCGCAACACCGGGCAGCGTCAATTGTGAGCGCGAAGTTGAAGGCACGACCACTCCGCCGCGCTATGGCGGCAATGATCCCGCCGACAGTTCAGGCAGCGTAACCTTCGTGCAGCTTCGCTATTCGGGCACGGTCCTTGCCAACGGTGATGAACTGCAGGCTCTGACTACCGGCGGTGTCGGATCGGGCACGACCTTCAACAACATCATGTCGTTCAACAGCGCTGATGACGGCGTCGAATTCTTCGGCGGCCGCGTCAATATGACGGGCCTTGTCGTTGTCGGAGCAGAGGACGATTCGATCGACACCGATACCGGCGTCAAAGCGAACCTCCAATATGTGGTCGCGGTACAGCGTCAGGATATCGGCGATACGATCATTGAAGCCGATTCCAACAACACGCTGGAAGAGAACACCCCGCGCCAGAACACGATCATCTCCAACGCGACCTTCATCCAGCGCCGCAATGATGACCAGGTCGTGCGTATTCGCGGCCGTGCCGACTACACGCTGCTCAACACGATCATCGTCGATGCATCGTCGAACGGCACTCCGTGTCTGCGCGTTGACACGATCGAGACCCTGACCCGTGCTGCCAATGCCGGCATCGACGAAGCCGGACCAGTCCGTTTCGAATCTGTCGCGCTCGACTGTGCGACCGGCTTCCGTGATGGTTCCGGCACCACAGCAGCGCAGGTGCAGGCGCAGTTTGATGCAGGTTCGAACACCAATTCGATGTTCACCAACACGCTGACAATGACCTACATCAACGGCTCGAACGAAGCCGGTCTTGTCGCCTTCGATCCGACCGCGCTTTCCAGCTTCTTCGACAATGCTGGCTTCGTTGGTGCTGCTGCCGCTGGCGACACGCGATTTGAAGGCTGGACCTGCGACTCCTCGACCATTGCCTTCGGGAACAATACAGGCGCGTGCACCTCGCTGCCTGTCTACAGTTCCTGATCACGAATACGGCAGGTCGGCCTGACTACCCTCGGCCGACCTGCCGATTTCTACCGAATTTAAGCGGACCCGCACATCCATGAAAGTGTCCTCCACCATGAAAACCGGCACACGTCTGGCAGGTTTGCTGCTGCTCACTTCCGCGCTCACATTCCCGATGACGGCAGCGGCTCAACAAGCCGATCCGAGCGATCCAGAAGATGGCGCCGCGATCGAAGCCGACGACCAGTCTGTCGACGATCAAGAGGACGCTGAGCAACCGGATATCTCTGTACCCGGCGGATCGATCATCGTCACCGGTCGGCGCAATCGCGATGCAACGCGCAGTTCCACGCAGGTCATCTCGGTCCTCTCCAATGAGCAGATCGAGCGCACAGGCGAAGGTGATATTGCGGGCGCGCTCGCTCGCACAACCGGCCTTGCGGTTGTTGGCAACGGTAATGTGTTCGTGCGTGGTCTCGGCGATCGCTATTCTCTTGCGCTCTTGAACGGACTTCCGCTTCCATCGCCTCAACCGCTTAGCCGAGTTGTTCCGCTCGATATTTTTCCGACCAATATCATCGCGTCGTCGCTGGTCCAGAAAAGCTATTCTGCAAACTTCCCCGGCGAATTCGGCGGCGGCGTAATCAATCTCACCACTCGTGCAGTACCGGACGAGACCTTTCTCGATCTCAGCTTCAGCGTCAGCGGAGACACCGAGACTACTTTCAGCAACGGGCTCGACTATTTCGGCTCGGACTATGACTGGTTCGGCTTTGATGATGGCACACGTGATGTGCCCCCTGCGTTGCAGGACTTTTTCGACAGCGGACGGCGGATCGGTGATCTTTCGCTCGACGAACAAGGCGCGATCGTACAGCAATTGGGCAATCCCAATCTCGTCTTGCTCCAGCGCATTGAGGATACGCGCCCCAACTTCTCCGGCGGGATCACGGCTGGCACGGCATTTGATGTCGGCGCGGATGGCCGGCTTGGCGTGATCGCTACTGCCTCGCTCAGCAACAGCCTGCGCACCAAAGTCATCACTGCGCAGAACCCGTTCACCACCGATCTTCAGCTTGACCGGGACTCGCGCAATTTCGTGACCGATAACCGGATCCTGGCCAATGCGATGCTTGGTGTAGGCCTGGAACTCGGTGAGCAGAAGATCCGCTGGACCAACCTCTTCATCCGCGACACACTCAAGCAATCGGGTCTTGGCTTTGGCGAATTACTGCTCGACGAGGACAGTCTCGTCACGCAGAATATCGGCTGGTACGAACGCCAACTGCTCGACACGCAGCTGGTCGGCGAATTCGAATTGGGCCAATTGTCGCTCGATGTGCGCGGCGGCTATGCCCAGACCCAGCGCGAGGCGCCTTACGAATATGAATTCGTTTATGTCCGCACCAATCAGGACAACCAGGACACAGGCGATATCTTCATCAATCTACTTGATCGCCAGCGAGGCAGCGCCTCGGTTGCGTTCTCGACGCTCAAGGAAGATCTTTATTACGCTGGCATCGATGCGAGCTATCCGGTCGCTGACTGGCTAACCGCGACGGTGGGCTACGCCTATACCGACACATTGCGCAATTCGGAGCGCCGCCTGTTCCTGATCGATGCGGACAACATTCCGCCCGGCGTCGGCGCGCTGCGGCCCGACCTGTTGCTGGGCGATGCGATCATTGATTTCTTTGATATCGGCCTGACCGAGCCGACCCAGAATGATCCCGCCTTCCGCGCCGAACTCGATATTCAGGCAGCTTATGCAAAGTTGAATGTTACGCCAGTTTTCGGCGTTAGCCTTGATTTAGGTGTCCGTTATGAAGACGCTTCGCAATCGGTGCAGACGGTGGCCCGGTTCGACAATCCTTTTGTCTCGCTTGCGACAACGGCGCTGAATAATGAATATTTTCTGCCCGGCGCGACGATCACTTGGGAAGTGACCGATGCACTCCAATTGCGCGCCAGCGCGTCTCGGACAATCGCGAGGCCACAATTCCGCGAGTTGATCTTCCAGCCGTTTACCGATCCTGAAAATCAGCGGCAGTATATCGGCAACCCCGCGCTCATCGATTCCGAGCTGTTCAACGCTGAAGTGCGCGCCGAATACTATGTCGGCCGGAACAACCGCATTTCTGCGGCTGGCTTCTACAAGGAAATCGAAAACCCGATCGAACCCTATGTGTCGATCGGAGCGGACACCAATTTCACTACGCGCTTTGCCAATGCTCCCACCGCCGAGCTGTTTGGCGGTGAGTTCGAATTCCAGTGGATCCAGCCGCTGTTCAATTGGGGTGCGAACGGCTGGCTCGAAACCAAGCAGATCGTGTTCGTCACCAACTACACCTACACCCAGTCCCAATTGAAGGTGGGAGAAGGCGATACGACGCGCATCTTCACCGCCGGTGTAGGACCGATTGCAAGCGACGCGACGCTGTTCTTCAATGATGGTGATCCGCTGACCGGTCAGTCGGACCATCTTGTAAACCTGCAACTCGGACTGGAGGATGATGACAAGCTCCAGCAGATCACTTTCCTGCTGAGCTATGCGAGTGAGCGTGTCACCCGTCGTGGTACTGCTGGTCTCCCCGACATTGTCGAGGACCCGGGCGTGACAATCGACATGGTCGTCCGACAGGAAATCGCTCTGCTACCGATCCCGCTCGAACTGAAAGCGGAAGCGCGTAACATTTTTGGCCGCGGCAATTTTGAGTTTCAGCGAGTAGGTGACAATCGCATCGAGATTAACAGTTTCGATGTCGGAACGAAATTTTCCTTGGGCCTGACCGCGAAATTCTAACCCCATGGGGCGCTCCGCCGTTGGGCGGAGCCTGAGCCTCTTCAGCTCTCTGTGGCTAAAGGTCTAGAACGTACCCAAGCCTGCGCACGGTGCGCAGAGGATGGCCGCCACCTGCCGCTCTCAATGCCTTGCGCAGGCGACCGATCCACACATCCACTGTTCGCTCGTCGATCCTCTCTTCCTCTTTGCCCAATCCTTTGACGATCTCTTGGCGTGACAGGGTCCGGTTTGCGTTTTCGGCTAGAAAGCGCAGCAGGCGAAATTCATTCGCGCTCACCTGTATCGCTTCTTCCTGCCAATAGGCGCGATAAGCTGGCAAGTTGATCGTCAGTGCACCGAATTCCAGATTGTCCGAAGCGTGTTTGTAAGATGCCGAAGGCTTGAGCGCAAAAATGCGATCAAGCACTGCGCGCCGGTCAATCGGGCCGCGCATATAGTCATCGGCACCGGCATCGAGAGCCCGCTTGCGCGACGTGATATCATTTCCCTCCAAGACCATGGTGATATGCGCCCCAGCCGTTATTGGGTCTGCGCGCAGTCTGCGGCACAGTTCAAGCCCCGCCAAATCATCCAGTACCCAATCGATGAATACCCAGACCGGGCTATCGAAGACCTGATTTGGAGGCGAGGATGTGATCCTTGCAAACTCGTAGCGAGCGTCGTCGTGGCAAAACGGCTCGAATTTATCGGCTTCAGAATGTGTGAGTAGAATTTTGACAACCGACATGCAGCCTAGCCCCTGGTTCGAGCCTAGATTGCCCTCGTATTATGACGAGCCAATGACGGCCAGATCGCCGTAGGGACGCGTTTTAAGACCAAGACGAGTGTCGCGGAGAGGTGTCATCTCTCTCACAAACGCGGTCGATGTCAGCGCGTCAGTTTTCTGGTCCAAATCAAGCCCGTAACTTCGCGTGTATTTCGTAACATGATGTTTTTCTTTATTTATCTGATGACCTTACCTGCATGTTTGAGGCGTCCTCTTGCGGCGCCGGTGCGAGCGCAGTATTGCCCGCTACCCCAATCAAAAGAGAACTGATCGCCGTGAACCCAACCCATCGTCCCGTGATTTCTTCCACCGGTCTTTTTACCCCGGAGGAATCCATCACCAATGAAGAGCTTGTCACAAGCTTCAACAGCTTCGTTGATTTGCACAATCAGCAAAATTCTGATGCGATAGCTGCGGGTGAAGTCGAGGCGCTGCAGCATTCGTCGGTCGAATTCATCGAAAAGGCTAGCGGTATCAAGGCACGGCATGTTTTGGCCAAACAGCCTGTGCTGGACCCGGAGGTGATGTCTCCGCGCTGGGACGAGCGTTCCAACGATGAGCTGTCGATCATGGCTGAAATCGGTGTGAAAGCAGCAGAGCAGGCATTGAAGCGGGCCGGGCGCAAGGCTGAAGATGTTGATGCTGTGCTGTGCGCCGCGTCCAATATGCAGCGCGCCTATCCGGCTATGGCAATCGAAATTCAGCAGGCGCTAGGCATCGATGGCTTCGGCTTCGATATGAATGTCGCTTGTTCTTCTGCTACCTTCGGAATTCAGACAGCTGCGGATTATGTGCGCGCAGGAAACGCCCGAAGCGTGCTGGTTGTAAGCCCTGAAATTACTTCCGGCCATCTGAACTGGCGGGATCGTGACAGCCACTTTATCTTTGGCGATGTGGCGACGGCCGTATTGGTCGAGGATGCGGCGATGGCACCTGCAAGCCATTGGGATATTCTCGGTACCAAGCTGAAAACCGTTTTTTCGAATAACATTCGTAACAATTTCGGCTTCCTGAACCGTGCACATCCAGAAAGCGCGGACAATGCCGACAAACTTTTCGTTCAGGAAGGGCGCAAAGTCTTCAAAGAAGTAGTCCCAATGGTCGCCCAGATGATCATAGACGAGGCTGAAAAGCTTCAAATTGACCCGGCGTCATTGCGCCGGCTGTGGCTGCACCAGGCGAATGCCGGGATGAACCGTCTGATTTCCCAGCGGGTGCTGGGTCACGAAGCGAATGACGACGAGAGCCCGACTGTGCTCGATACCTATGGCAACACGTCAAGCGCCGGGTCGATCATTGCGTTTCACCAGCACAGCGAGGATCTGGTCGACGGCGATACCGGTTTGATTTGCAGCTTTGGTGCCGGTTACTCAGCTGGAACGGTGTTTGTCCGCAAGGTTGCCTGATCGCCGCTGCGGCGGACCATCCAGCCGTCCCAGCTTGCGCATAGTATCTGAGAGAATTTCCAGATTGCTGCGACGGCAATGATGGAGATGAGACCATCGACTGCATAGTGGTAGGCCAGATGGACGCTTGAAATCCACGTAATCGCGAAGAACACGCCAAAGGCCGTGCCCCAACCGCGGTGAATACGGCGAACAGCGAGCCAATAGAGAAACGCGATGGCCACGTGCATGCTCGGCATTGCGGTGATCCCGCTGCCCAGTCCATTTTGCCCGCCGCCGTGCCATTCAAGCAGCATTTCCTGGACAGGCAGGACCATGATGGGGACGGTTTCGTTGGCTTTGTAAAGATAGGCCATCTGATCGCTGAAATGCGCATCGCCCATCATCGGCTCCAAAAAGCACGGCCCGACAGATGCGAACAACGTGGCGAGAGCGCCGCCTATCAGTGACCAGCTTAGTGCATAAGAAAGAAA
>CALLQC010000029.1 GCA_938015255.1 uncultured Erythrobacter sp. | reverse complement strand
CCGCTTCTTCTCCTCAAGGGAGCTCGTCCAACGCTGGTTCCGCGAAAATTCAGGCAAGAACGACTAATTTCTGGAGGCACTGTTAAGACCGTGTCGCTAAATGCAATGAACATCAACGGTGCCATTCGCGATCTTGCGCCGTTGCCGATTATCAAAGCGGGTGTAGCTCAATGGTAGAGCAGCAGCTTCCCAAGCTGACGACGAGGGTTCGATTCCCTTCACCCGCTCCAGTTCATCGCCGCCAAAAAACACAAGCAGCCTATGCCGTCCATTTACCTTGGCGGCATTCTGATCGCCCCGTCCAGTCGGAACTGGTGACCGTTGATGTAGGCATTGCTCGCGATTTCGCAGATCAGAGACGCGAATTCTTCGGGTTCGCCCAGACGTTTGGGGAAGGGGACAGAGGCGTTCAGCTGGTCCCACATTTGCGGATTGCGGTCTTTCATACCCAGCATCAGAGGCGTTGCGAAAATGCCGGGCATCACCGAATTTACACGGATGCCAAGGTCCATCAGGTCGCGCGCCATCGGTAGTACGAGCCCGTTCACGCCTGATTTGCAACTGCCGTAGATGACCTGCCCGATCTGGCCATCTTGCGCTGCGACGCTGGCGGTGAGGGTGATCGATCCGCGTTCGCCATCCTCATTCAGCGGATCACTGTTTGCCATGCCGAGGGCAGAGATGCTCGCAACACGGTAACTGGCGACCAATATGCCCTCTGCGCCGAACGCGTAGTCTTCTGTGGGGAGCCTTGTGAAGCCGCCCTTCTGCTTGTCCCAACCCAGCGTCTTGCCGCGCTTTGATGCCATTGCGCAATGGACAGTGACGCGCTCTTGCCCGTTTGCAGCGCGTGCTGCAGCAAAACCTTGTTCGACGCTCGCCTCGTCGGTGATATCCACATGGTGGAAGGTTCCGCCGATCTCGGCTGCGTGCGCTTTGCCCGCGTCATCGTTTATATCGAATATGGCGACTTTCAGGCCCTTTTCCGCCAGTGCAGCAGCACTGGCTCGGCCCAGTCCGGATGCGCCGCCTGTAACGACGGCTGCCATACCTTGCTCAAGTTTCATGATTTCTCCTCTGCCTGTGCAGGAAGCCTAGTCTGCTCAATAGAGGCCTGTCACGTGCGAATAGCTGGCAGAGTATGCGCCCCGTGCTAGAGGGCAGCAGATATGGACGCTTTTCTAATCATGCTGCTGCTTACGGCTTTGATCGCAGTGGGCGGCCGCGAGCAATTGATCGTTGCGCAATTTTCGGATCAGACGGGCCGGTCGGTGGAGCTGCTTTTGATAGGTCTGGCCTGCGCGGCGGCCTCGGGTGCGATTGCTGCGTGGGCGGGGTTGAGTATCGCGGCAATGCTGCCGTGGCGGGCGGCCCAGATGCTGGTCGCGCTGGCGCTCGTTTTCGCCGCTATCGAATTGGCCTGGCCGGTCCGCCTGAAATCGATGAAGGAGCCCACACGATCCTATGTCGCTATTGGGGCTGTGCTGTTTTTGCGCCAGCTAATGGATGCTCCGCGGTTCGTGGTTTTCGCGCTGGCCGCCTTTGTTGTTTACCCACTGGCCGGATTGCCGGGCGCCGCGCTGGGCGGCATGGCATCAGTGGCTTTGGGCTGGAGCATTGGTAAAGCCAGGCTGGAAAGATTCCCCTTGTATTATCTGAGGCTTGGGATGGCAGCCTGTTCGATTGTTGCGGCATTATTTATCGGATTGAATGCGCGTTTCGCACCCCTGTGATCGCTTTAACCGATTAATGCGAACTGTATTTCCTCGAAACGAAACCGCCGTTCGTCCGTTAATTGAGGGAACAGTCACATAGTAGAGGTTCCCCACTCTCTGCTCCGATACACTCAATCAGGAGGACAAGAATGCTTGATCCAAACAACAATTCGAAAACGGCGCTCATCGCAGAGATCAACGCGCTGCTCGCCGACCATTTTGCACTCTACGTCAAAACGAAAAACTTTCATTGGCACGTAAAAGGACCGCGTTTCCGCGATCTGCACTTGCTGTTTGACGAACAGGCCATTGAAATTCGCGACCAGATCGATGCAATCGGCGAGCGTGCCCGCAAGCTGGGCGGTGACACAATCACATCGGTTGGCATGATTGCAGAGCACACGCAGGTAAAGGACCAGAACAGCGCCACGCTGTCGGCAGAGGACATGATTGCCGAACTGCGAGATGATAACAGCAAGATGGTCGATCGGCTGAAATCGATGAAGACCCTTGCCGAAGATGCCGGCGACAACGCAACAGACGGTTTGCTGGACGATTGGACTGACATGGCGGAAGAGCGCGTGTGGTTTCTGAAGTCGCTTCTCGCGTAGTATCCGCCGCAAGGCCGCTGAGCATCCACATCAAAGCGTCGTTTCCGCCTAGGCGGAAGCGGCGCTTTTGCTATTAAGTGACCATGGCTCAGGTTACTTACATACATGGAGCAGCGGCTGGAGAGATCGCGGATTGGCTAGAGGCGCACCTTTCGGCGGTCCTGTCACGAAGGGAAGGGCGTGTGGCGCTGACCATTCCTGGCGGCTCAACACCCTTTCCCATACTTGCGGATCTGGTCACGCGCGATCTCGATTGGTCGCGGCTCGATTTCTGGCCGAATGATGACCGGATCGTGCCTGAGGATCACGAGGCATCCAACACGGGAAAAATGCGCGCCTTGCTGGAGCCTGCGGGCGCGAAGGTTGTCGGGCTCACTGAAGAGAGCGAACCTCCGCATTTTGCGCTCACATGGCTCGGTATGGGTCCGGACGGGCATACCGCCTCGCTCTTTCCCAACACCGATCCGCAGGCTGATGACGCCATGCAGGTCCGAAGGCTGACGCCTGATCCACTCCCCGCGCATGCTCCATTTGACCGGATCACATTCACCATGCCGGCCTTGCTGAAAAGCGATGCTGTGCTCTTCACGCTTGGCGGATCGGAAGAAAAGCTTGGTGTGTTTGAAGCGGCGGAGCGCGGTGAAAACGATTTGCCGGTTGCCCGACTTCTTGCCGCGTCGCATCAGCCGGTGACTGTGTTCAGCTGATGCCTTCGTTCTTGCCTGCTACTCTGCACCGGGCCCTGCTGCCGCTGGCGCATCGTGTGCGGCATCGTTGGCGGAAGCTACGCGGCACTCCCATAGCAGGTGTAAGCGCGGTTTTGACGAATTTGCAGGGTGACGTGCTGCTGCTGCGCCATTCCTATGGGCCTGACGTTTGGGCGTTGCCCGGCGGCGGAATGAAGACCGGCGAGAACCCGGAAGATTGCATCCGCCGCGAGGTCAAAGAGGAGCTTGGCGTCACGCTCGGCAAAGTCGATTATCTGGGAACAATCGAAGAGCAGCTGTCAGGATCCCCGCATACAGCGCACCTGTTTGCCGCGATCTGCAATGCCCGCCCCGTCCCGGACCTTCGCGAGGTGGAAGTTGCCCGGTTTTTCCCATCACATTCACTGCCTGAACCTTTGGGTGAGGTGACGCGCAGGCGTCTTGATGCCTGGAAAGCGCGCGAGATAAGCTGACATCTCAAAGCAGGGAAAGCTGCGCTTCGTCCTTGGGGCGTTCTTCTTCATTGCCGTGATCAAGGTTGGACAGGGTCAGTCCCATCAACCTTATCGGCATGGGGAGCGGCAATGCCTCGGCCAGCAGATCGCGGCCGAGCTGGGCGAATTCAGCCTTGTCTTCTATCCAGTGGGGTACAGATTTGGCGCGGGTCATGGTCTGGAAGTCGGTGAATTTCATTTTTAGGGTGACCGTGCGTCCTCGTGCTTTTGCGGTTTCGATCCGCTCCCACACAATCTCGATTATGTTTTCGAGCGTGTCGCGCAGCTGCGCCCCGCTGGAAATATCCTCGCCAAAGGTGCGCTCTCCGCCAACTGACTTGCGTACGCGGTGCGCGCGAACGGGGCGCAGGTCAATGCCGCGCGCTGCCCTGAAAAGGTAGTCAGCGAAACTGCCGAAATTGGCGCGCAGAAACGCGATATCCTTCGCCGCCAAATCTGCGCCGGTTTCAATACCGAGGCGCTTCATTTTCTCCTCTGCCTTGGGACCAACCCCGTGGAAGCGGCGGATCGGCAGTCCCGCTACAAAATCCGCACCTTGGCCGGGCCGAATGACGCAAATTCCATCGGGTTTGTTCTGGTCGCTCGCCAGCTTGGCGAGGAACTTGTTGTAAGACACGCCTGCACTCGCCGTAAGCCGGGTTTTTGCGCGTATTTCTTGCCGGATAAGATTGGCGATGCGGGTGGCGCTGCCAATGCCCAGCAGGTCTTCGGTCACATCCAGATAGGCTTCATCGAGGCTGAGTGGTTCGACATGCGGCGTGTGATGATGAAATATCGCGCGGATCTGGCGGCTGGCCTCTTTGTAAGCGTCGAACCGGTGCTTCACGAAGATCAGATCGGGGCACAGACGCTTTGCCGTGACCGAAGGCATCGCGCTTTTGACGCCGAACTTGCGTGCTTCGTAACTGGCCGCTGCCACCACGCCGCGCCCGCCCGATCCGCCCACTGCCACCGGCTTTCCGCGGAGCTCGGGCTGGTCGCGCTGCTCAACGCTGGCAAAGAAGGCATCCATATCCACATGGATGATCTTGCGCAGCCCGGCAGCCTCTTCGTCATCTCGATTATCGGTCAGTTCCGCCATCGCGTTGATCCTACGCCTGTTTTGATCCGCGCGGAACCTTTGAGCGGGCGGTCCGCTGTTGCCGGGTCAGCGAATTTCCTCTGGCTTATGATGAACCGCAAGCGCAAGGGTGCGCAATGACCGCCGCCAGTACGACCACAACGCCCGCCGCAAGACCGGCTTTGGGTGAACGCGAGATGATCGTGCTCATGGCATCACTGATGAGTCTGCAAGCCTTTGGCATAGACGCGATGTTGCCAGCACTTGGCGCAATGGCGGAAGATTTCGGTGCAGGCGGAAATGATCGTCAACAGGTGATCGGTGCCTATTTCCTAGGCTCCGGGATAGGTGCGCTGTTCCCCGGCATGTTTGCCGACAGGTTCGGGCGCAGGCCGGTGCTCGCAGTGGGCCTGTTTGCTTATATCAGCCTGTCTGTCGCCTGCGCACTGGCGACCAGTTTCGAAGCACTGATTGCGATGCGGCTGGTCCAGGGTTTCGCCTGCGCTGGCCTAAGCGTCGTGCCTGCCGCAATCGTGCGCGATCAGGTGGGCGGCGATCGGATGGCGCGTTTGATGAGCCTCATCATGATGATTTTTCTCATCGTCCCGATCATCGCTCCTGCGATAGGACAAGTGATCCTGATGATTGCAGGTTGGCAGGCCATTTTCTACGCGATGGCGGTGGTCGGCACGTTTGTCGGATTGTGGGCATGGGTTCGCCTGCCGGAGACACTGACCGAGGAGACTCGCCAGAAAATCGACCTGCGCACCGTAGCCCGCAATATGGGTGAGGCTCTGATGAACCGGCAGGCGATTGGCTATGTCATCGGCAGCGGTCTGGTGTTCGGTTCATTGTTCGGCTTCCTTAACTCTTCCCAGCAGCTGATCGGCGAAGCGTTTGGTATGGGTGAGTATTTTGCGCTGATCTTTGGCGGCGCCGTGCTGGGCATGGTGGCTGCGAACTTTCTCAATTCGCGCATTGTCGAACGGTTCGGCGCGCGCAGGGTCAGTCACACTGCGCTGTTCCTGTTTATCGCTGCATCATTGGCGCAGCTATGGTCGGCCAGCAGCGGAGGACAGACCGTATGGGAATTTGTGCCTATCCTCAGTTTCTCCATGGCGATGCTCGGCTTTGTCGGGGCAAACTTCAGCTCGATTGCAATGCAGCCATTTTTCCATATCGCTGGCGCGGCAAGCTCCGTCCACGCGGCTTTGCGGATGACGTTGGGCGCCGTTCTCGGCGTGTCGATCGGCGCGGCTTATGATGGGACTGCGATGCCCTTGGCAATTGCTATGCTGGTGTGTTCGCTGTTGAGCCTGGCGATTGTGTTGTTCAGTGAGCGGGGACGATTGTTCACTCGGCCGAACGGTTAGCGGGAGCGCAACGGCAGGGCAGCGACGTGACGCTGAACAATAGTAGGCAAGACAATGCAAGCGCCGGATGGCGTGCGCAGATCAAGACTGTAGCCTTCGCCATGCAAGCTGAGCAAATTCACAAAGCAGTGGGCGCGTGTCTCGCGGGTCGATGATGTCCTCGACATTGAAGCGCTCGGCTGAGCGGAATGGCGATGTGACCTTGCCCAGCCGTTCGCGGATTGCTTCGAGTTCGGCTGCGGGGTCTTCGCTCGCCTCGAGTTCGGACTTGTAGGCAACCTCAAGTCCGCCTGCGATGGGAAGCGAGCCCCAGTCGCCCGATGGCCAGCAAAAGCGATACTGGTGCCGGTCCGCATTGCTCATCGCGCTGCCTGCAATGCCGTAGGCGCGGCGCAGCACGATGCTCGCGAGCGGAACCGTGGCCTTGTAGATCGCGTTCATCGCCTGCACGCCATAGCGGATCGTGCCCGCCATTTCTGCCTCGCGCCCGATCATGAAGCCGGGATTGTCGACTAGATGCACTATCGGAAGGCGGAACTGGTCGGCGAGTTTGACGAAGCGCTCGACTTTTTCGCTGGTCTTGGCCTCCCATGATCCGCCGAGATAGCTGGGATCGCTTGCCACGACCGCGACCGGCCAGCCGTCGAGGCGGGCGAGGGCGGTTATCGCCGCGCGGCCCCAGTTCTTGCCAATCTCGAACACTGTGCCTTGGTCGAACACCATCTCCATGCAACGGCGCATCGAATAGACCGCGCGTGCGTCGCGCGGGACGAGGCTGAGCAGCGCTTCCTCGCGGCGGTGGACCGGATCGGTGCAGTTCGATCGGCGCGCGAGCTGGCCGACATGTTCGGGCATGAAGGCGAGGAAGTGCCGCGCACGGGCGAAGGCTTCGGCCTCGCTCGCCACCTCGTCATCGACCACACCGTTGCGCGTGTGGATATCGACGCCGCCCAACTCTTCCTTGGCCTGCTGGTGATTGGCGGCGCTCTTGTAGGCTTCGCCCAGACCATCGACCACGGCTGGGCCGGCGGCGAAAAGCTGCGAGAGCCCGCGCACCATGATCGAATAATGGCTTGCGACCGTCCGCGCTGCACCGAGGCCCGCAGTCGGACCGAGTGCAAGTGCCACTACTGGCACAGTGTCGAGGTTTTCAACCACATCGCTCCAGCCTGGAACGGCGGGGATATAGGTCGCGCCGATTTGTTCGAGCGTCTTGACCGAGCCGCCGCCGCCCGTGCCGTCGATCATGCGGATGATGGGGAGCTTCAGCTCATGCGCCATCATCTCGGCCTGCACCATCTTGCGCGCGATCCCGGCATCCGCCGCGCCGCCGCGAATGGTGAAGTCGTCTGCCGTGGCGACGACCGGGCGACCGTTTATGAGCGCCTTGCCGAATAGGAACGGAGCAGGGGTGACGCCCTGGAGGTCGCCATTTTCGTCATAGTGCCCCTTACCCGCAATCTTGCCGACTTCGCGGAAAGAGCCATCATCGCAGAGCGCTGCAAGCCGCGCGCGGGCATCCATTTTGCCGCGCGAATGCTGCCGCGCGACCTTTTCCGCGCCGCCCATTTGCTCTGCCAGCGCTTCGCGGGCGCGCAATTCTTCGAGTTCTCTGTCCCAGCTCAACACCCACTCCCGTCATGCTGAACTTGTTTCAGCATCCATTCCTCAAATTCGAGCTGACGTGAATGGGGCGAAATAGACCCTGGAAGCAAGGCTGACCTTTAGGTCAAACAAGTTCAGGGTGACGAGAAAAAGAAGTCAGTCCTCCCCCGCCGGCTCCACCACGCACAGCACCGCATCAACCTGCACCTGACCGCCTTCGCTGGCTTCGAGGCCGGTGACAGTCCCGTCAAACGGCGCGGTGAGCGCGTGCTCCATCTTCATCGCTTCGAGCACCATCAACCGCTGGCCCGCAGTGACTGTGTCACCCTCGGCAACATCGACCGCGATGACCTTGCCCGGCATCGGCGCAAGGATCGCGCCGTCTGCGGCGGAGGCTGCGCCTTCTCCGTGCGGTTGGTGTTGGCCGATTGCGAAAGCGACGCCTTTGGCGCTGACCAGAGCGGTCGTCGGTGTGGCAGAAGATGACCAGATGCCGTCAATCCAGTCGTCGGGAATGCGAGCTTCTACGGGACCAGTGTCGGTCGACAGCAGCACGGTATCCTTCGGCGGGGCGTTCAGCCTGAAACCGGTCAGTGCCTCTTGCTCCAATCCGACATATTCGCGCTGCAAATGCAACGCGGCTGTCTGGAGCATCTCGGTGGTGGGTTCTGCTTCCGGGAGAAGATCGTCACCGCGAGAGGCAATAAGGCCCGTCGTCATGCTGCCATCGAGAAACTCTTCGTCTTCGAGCAACCGATATAGGAACCCGGCGTTCGATTTGACGGGCCAGACCGCGGTTCCATCCAGTGCTTCTTTCAAGTCCCGGATCGCCCGCTCACGGTCAGGCGCCCAAGATATGATCTTTGCGATCATCGGATCGTAGAATGGTGACACGCTTGCACCTTCTTCGACCCCCGTATCGATCCGCTCGTCGTTGGGAATGTGAAAGCGTTCCAACCGCCCCGTACTTGGCAAAAACCCCTTCGCTGGATCCTCCGCATAAAG
>CALLQC010000028.1 GCA_938015255.1 uncultured Erythrobacter sp. | reverse complement strand
TTGTGGCCGGGGATGATGTGGCTTTGACCACTGCGGGCGAAGCGTTCGCGACCGGCTTTGGCATCGATCTGGACGCGTTGAAATCGAAGAAAGCACCGCTTTGCCGCGAGTGTCTGGATTGGAGCGAGAGACGGTCGCATCTGGCGGGCAGCCTAGGCCGTGCAATGCTGGCGCGGATGGGCGATCTGGGTTGGGCGATGGTTGAACGCGACACGCGTGTCGTGCGGTTCAGCGCGGCAGGGGCGGCGGAGTTTCAGAGAACATTCTTGTGATGCAGCGCGCCGACCGAACGGCGCGCTGCATTATTTCAGGTGATCTTGCGGCGGATCGCAGCCAGACCTCCAAGACCCGCCAGCAGCAGCGGCAAGCCTGCCGGTAGCGGCACCGTAGACGAAACTGGCGTGCTGTAATTGATGTCTTTGTAGAGATGATCGATCTCTGAACTGCTGAGTGCAGAATCAAAGAAGAACACATCATCAATCATACCGTTCCAGTCTTCGTTGTGGCCCGGATTGCCGCCGATATGGAAATCAAATCCGGTGACGCTGGCGGAAACGCTGCCTGATGCAGCGAGTGCGCCATCGACATAAAGCTCGGTCGCGGTCGCGGAATACACCACCGCAACCATCTGCCAGATATCCGCAGTGATGCTGCCGGGCGCATCGATCACCCCAGTGCCGGTGAAGGCTGCATAGTTGACCCCAGTGTCGTTTCCACGAGGATCAATCCCGACAGTCCAGTCGAAACTGCCATTATCGGCGCTTAGGAATTTTCCGATGTCACCGGTGCCGTCGAACTTGACCCATGCGCCAAAGGTGATTTCCGGAAAATCGGCCGTGTTGCCGCTGATCGGCACCTCGATACCGGTCAATCCGGCCACACTTGTTGACGTGATTGAGCGTCCCACACCATCGCGTCCCGACCCGGCTGCGCCGAAGGTGATGCCGCCCAGAACCGTGCCGTCAAGGCCATTGCCGGAGCTGTCGGAAGCTGTGCCATCTTCGAATGTATAAAGCGCGTAAGGCGTTACACCGCCTGCATGTGCTGTAGAGATTGTCGCCGCTAGTGCAACAATGCTGCCAATAATGAGTGCTTTGTTTTTCATATTCCCACCAATCGTTAATATAATGCTCCTTATTTTAAGGCAGATTGGCAAAATTCGTAAACAAAAATTTTTGGTGGGGCGGAGCTGCCTGACTTGCCAATCTGGTCGATAGGTTCATACTTCGGAATGAATCTTGTGACAGGGGGCAACCACCATGAAAATTCTGACACCATTTGCTGCGATGTTTTTGGCCACGGCGGCTTTCGCAGACGGACATCTGCCAAATCTGGAGGGCAAGGAGGTCGTCGTCGTGACCGAAAACGCCTACCCGCCACTGCAATTCGTAGAGCCCGGCACGGGCAACGCCATCGGCTGGGAATATGATGCGATGGCCGAGATTGCCGAGCGGATCAATGTGACGGTCGTCTATGAAAATATCAGCTGGGATGCGATGATCCCAGCGGTCTCGGAAGGGCAGTTCGACATGGGCATGACCGGGATCACGATCCGCGATGACCGCAAGGAGAAGGTGGATTTCTCGGATGCCTATATGCGCTCGGAGATGGTGATGTTGGTGCGGGGTGACGAAGAGCGGTTCGATGATGCGGCGTCTTTTGCAGCCGATGCAGACCTGTTGATGGCGGCACAACCCGGCACAACGCCTTTCTATGTGGGCGTCTATGACGTGCTGGACGGGGATGAGGCAAACCCACGGATCATCAAGTTTGAAACCTTCGGCGCGGGCGTTGCAGCGCTGCGTGCGGGCGATGTTGATTTGGTGCTGACCGATGGAACGGCGGGCAATGGCTACGTCAATTCGTCTGACGGCGCGTTGAAGATCGTGGGCGAGAAGCTGGGGACCGAGGATTTCGGGTTCATTTTCCCCAAAGGGTCGGACCTTGTGGCACCGATCAACGCAGCCATCGCGGATATGGAAGCGGATGGGACGATCGAGGCGCTGAACACGCGCTGGTTCCTTGACTATAAATTGGGCGAATAATCACTGAATTGGCCCCGGGGTTTTTCCGGGGCCGTACCGCACAATGATACCCACCTCACCCAATGACAAAGATTTCCCATGGTGGTTGGTCGCTGTGGTGGCGATTGGTGTTTACCTGTTCTGGCAGGTGTTCACGGTTGAGGCGTATTCGCGTGTGTTATCCACCCTGCGCAAAGGTATCTGGGTCACTATTTATGTGACCGTCGTATCCTATACGATGGCCTGCATCCTGGGGCTATTGCTGGCGCTGGCAGGATTGTCGCGGTCGTTGATCTTGCGGCAAATATCCCGGTTTTACATCGAAATTGTGCGCGGTATCCCGATTATCGTGCTGCTGCTTTATGTGGCTTTTGTTTTGGCACCCGCGATGGTGGCCAGCTGGAATTGGCTGGCAGAGGCGGTCGGGTTTGTGCCGATCCGCACCCGCGATTTTTCCCTGCTCTGGCGGGCGGTGATCGCGCTGACTATCGCCTATTCATCGTTCTTGGCAGAAGTTTTTCGCGCAGGCCTACAATCAGTTGACGAAGGCCAGATCGAAGCGGCAGAGGCATTGGGCCTGAACCGCTGGCACCGCTTTCGCTTTATCGTGTTCCCGCAAGCGTTGCGCACGATCCTGCCGCCC
>CALLQC010000027.1 GCA_938015255.1 uncultured Erythrobacter sp. | reverse complement strand
CGCGATGCGCAGGAGCGCGGAATGAAAGTGATCGTCGCTGATCCTCGTGAAAGCGACGTTGCGCGCCTCGCCGATATCTATTTGCCCGTGAAACCGGGAGAAGACCCGGCGCTGCTCGCCGGCATGCTCAATGTCATCATTGAGGAGGGGCTATATGATCGCAACTTCGTTTCCGCGCATGGTGAGGGATTTGATGAACTTGTGGAAGCGGTCCAACCTTTCACGCCAGAAATCGCCGCCAGTCGCGCGGGCGTTGAGCAAGACCAATTGGTTGCCGCCGCCAGAATGTTTGCAGGCGGGACAAAGGGGTGCGCCGTCACCGGAACTGGCCCCGAAATGGCGGGCAATGGCACGCTGACCGAATATCTCGTCACCTGCCTCAACACGGTGTGCGCACGGTTCAAACAGGAAGGGGAAAAGGCCGCGATCCCCGGAGTCTTCACCAACATCAACGGGCCGCGCCGCGCGCAAGTCGCCCCGCCAGTGCCGATGTTCGGGGCCGAGGGTATGGCCAAATCGCGCTTTCGCGGACTTGGCCAGCTGGGTTTTGAGATGCCTTGCAATGTGCTCGCCGATGAAATCCTGACGCCGGGCGACGGACAGATCCGCGCGCTTATATCGGTTGGCGGCAATCCGGTTGTCGGCTTCCCCAATCAGCAGAAGATGGTGCGTGCGCTCGACGATCTGGAGCTGTTCGTGCAGATCGATCCATGGATGAGCGCCAGCGCCAAGCGCGCGACAGTCGTTCTGGCTCCGTCACAATGTCTTGAGCGTGAAGACATCACCAACCTTTCAGAATGGTGGCACGAAGAGGCTTATGCCCGCTACACCGAGGCGATGGTCCCACCGCCGGGCGATGTGATCGATGAATATGAAATGTTCTGGACGCTGGCGAAGCATCTGGGCGTGGAGCTCCAGCTGGCTGGCGGGCCCGTGCCGATGGATGAAAAGCCGAGCAAAGAGACATTCCTTGATCTGATGACGGCAGGCTGCATCGTGCCGCCAAGTCAGGTGCGTAAGGATGCGGCCAAAGCGGGAGGCGCTGCCGTGGTTTACGAGGACAAGCATCCCGTCGTCGGCCCGCTGGAGGAAAGCGAGATGCATCGCTTCGACCTAGCCGCAGGTGCAATGCCGAGCGAACTCACTGCCTATATCGGAAATCCTTTTGGCAAAGCTGGCTTTGACTTCAAGCTCATCAGTCGCCGGTCCAAAACGCGGTTCAATTCCATCGGTCACCCGCTGGAGAAGTTGCGCGCCAAGACCACGACCAACCCGGCTTATATCCACCCTGATGATATCGCCGCGCTCGGCCTTGAAGAGGGCGGTATTGTCGAGATCACGAGCCCGCATGCGACCATTCACGGGGTTGTGAAAGCCAGCGACAAAGTGCGGCGCGGGCTCGTTTCGATGGCACATGCTTACGGGGATGCGGATACATCGAAAAATGACGTGCGCGAACGCGGCTCCTCCACCAACAAATTGACCAGCGATGAAGTCGACTACGATCCGATCACCGGGCAGGCTCTGCAAAGCGCCATTCCAGTGCGGCTCGTTGCAGCCTGATCCCCTCATTCAAAGGACAGATACTATGCCCGATAACCGGCGCTTCCTCCTCCAGCGTCGCCCAGATGGCGAACCGGTGCGTGAAGATTTCGAGCTTGTCACACAGCCCGCGCCAGACCTGGCGGAAGGACAATTCCTGATTCGCAATCACTATGCCTCACTTGATCCGGCAATGCGCGGATGGATGGATGCCGGTGGCAACTACATGCCTCCGGTTCCATTGGGCGATGCAATGCGTGCCAGCACGATAGGCGTGGTTGAGGAAAGCCGTGCGGAAGGCTTTGAGAAAGGGCAATGGGTCATGGGCCTCAACGCGCTGGAGGATTATTCGCTCGGCATCGCGGGCGGCTTTACCCAGCCCATTGATCCATCACTCGTGCCAAGTGTCACCAATTATCTTTCGATCTTTGGCGCCGTCGGGATGACCGCCTATTTCGGTTTCCTCGAAGTATGCGAGCCTAAAGAAGGCGACACGGTACTGGTGTCTGGCGCAGCGGGCGCAGTCGGATCGCTTGTCGGCCAGCTTGCCAAGATCCACGGTTGCCGCGCAGTCGGCATTGCGGGCGGCCCTGAGAAATGCGCGCGCCTCACCCAGAAATACGGATTTGATGCGGCTATCGATTATCGCGGCAAGGACGAAGCTGCACTGCAAACCGCGATTGCTGAAGCATGTCCTGCGGGCGTCGACGTGATTTTTGAAAATGTTGGCGGCCCAATTCTTGATGCCGGATTGATGAATCTCAACCTGTATGCCCGTGTGGGTCTGTGCGGGCTCATCAGCGAATACAACACCGACGCTGTGGGTGCGCGCAATCTGTGGAACCTGATTGTCACCCGCTCCTCCATTCGCGGATTGCTGGTGATGGATTTTGTGGAGCGTTTTCCCGAAGGGGCAGTCAAGATGGGTGAATGGGCCGCCGCTGGAAAGCTGGCCATTGATGAGCATGTCGATGAGGGGCTGGAAGGTGCCTATGACAGCTTCATGCGGCTGTTCGCAGGCACCAATGACGGCAAGATGATACTCAAGATCGCCTGAGTGGAGAAAAGTCATGACACCAATTGAAACCATCGAAAGTTTTATTGCGGCGTGGGACGATTATGATCTCGATAAGATTTATTCTTTCATGGCTGAGGACATCGAATGGACCGATATTCCTCTTTCGACCGTTAAGGGGATTGAACAGGTCCGCGCCAAGATGGACGGATTTCCGGGCGTGGAGGCATGCGGGTTCGACACGCATCATATCGCCGCAAATGGCAATGTCGTTTTGACCGAACGCACCGACTGGTTCCAGATGAAAGGCAAGAAGCGCGTTATCCGCGTTATGGGGACTTTTGAGCTCAACAACGAAGGCAAGATCGCCAAGTGGCGCGATTATTTCGACATCGCAGAATTTCAGCGCGAATTTGGTGACTTGGCCGAAGGCTAGCCTGCGAAGCTGGCACTTTGGTCAGGGTAGTCAGCACCCATCCCTAACACATTCGAGCATCGCCTGATTGCCGCGCCATTGGCTAGGCAAGCGGGGCATGTTTGAAGGGATCGGAGCTCCAGCCATGAACAAGCCTGAAACGATCAAAGACACCAGCGTCTTTGCGCCGGAGACGTTGCTTGACCCGTGGGACTATTACCGCGCGATCCACGATGCCGGGATTGAGATTGAGCATCTCGCTGAAACCAACACCTTCGTTGTCTACAGCTATGCGCTTTGTAGCGAGGCAACGGGAAAGCCCGACGTTTTCTCCAACGACTTCACCGCCCTTATGGGCCGCGAGCAAGATGAGGAGATACAAGCGATCCTAGCCGAGGGGTGGGACGATGTCCCTACCCTGCTGACCGCCGATCATCCAGTCCACACCCGCAATCGCAAACTGGTAAACCTCGCTTTCTCGATGAAGCGCGTGAATGCGATAGAAGAAACCATGCGCGAGAAATCGATCGCGTTGATCGAGGCGTTTGCGGACAAGGGCGAGTGCGAATTCGTCGAAGAATTCGCCATCCCTTTGCCTGTGTTCATGATCGCAGGCCAGATCGGACTCGACACTGATATGAAGCAGGTAAAGGCATGGTCGGACGCCGCCGTCGACCGCTTCGGACAGATGGCAGATTTTGAGCGCAAGAAAGAATGCGCGCGAAGCTTGGTTGAGTACCAGCACTACATGAAAGGGCGGATTGATGATGCCCGCGCCAATGGCGGCGAAACTCTGCTGGCCGATCTCGTCAATGCTCGGATTGAGGGTGAGAACCCGCTGACCGACGCTGAGATCATGTCGCTGATGCAGCAATTCATGGTCGCCGGAAATGAAACGACGACATCAACACTGGCTGGCGGATTGCTGCAACTGATCCGCAACCCCGAACAGATGGCAAAAGTAAAAGCTGCCGCAGGCGGCCGCGATCCAAAGCTGATCATGAACATGATCGAGGAAACTCTGCGCTACGAAACACCTACGTCCGGCATGTGGCGGATTGTTAAGCAGGATACCGAGCTAGGGGGCACAAACATTCCGGCAGGCGCGGTTGTCCATCTTCGCTATGCCGCGGCCAACCGCGATCCCAAACAATTCGAGAATCCCGACGCATTCGATGCGGAGCGCAAGAATGCACGCACGCATCTCGCGTTCGGCAAGGGTCCGCATATGTGCGTTGGCAATATGCTTAGCCGCAAGGAGATGCTGGTCGCGTTCGACGAGCTGTTTGAACGGCTCGATGATTTCGTTGTCGCCGACGAGGACAGCATCGGCATTTTGCAAAACATCCTGCTGCGGGGCGTCACGCGCCTGCCGGTCAGCTTCACCAAAGCTGCATAGGGGGCGCCTGTGAATTTCGATCTTAGCGAAGAACAGGAAATGTTTCGCTCCAGCGTGGAGCGGTTCGCAGCCCCGATTGATGTAGAGGCTCGCCGCAAATTACGCCTTTCGCCAACCGGATATGATCGAGCGCGTTGGAGACAATTGGCGCAGCTTGGGCTCATAGCGCTTGCTGCGGGCGAAGATTCCGGCGGGATCGGCGGTTCTGCCGTTGATCTTGCCCTGGTCGCCGAAGCCGTCGGCAAGTCGAACGCTCCCGATCCCTTGCTGGAGCATGGTTTTCTGCCAAGCCTTCTTCTGGAGCGAGGAGACGCCCAAGAGGCGCTGGAAAGCCTGATATCGGGCGAAACCGTGGCCGCATTTGCATGGGCCGAGCGCAGCCAGCGCTACAGCCTGAAGGCAAAAACGACAAAGGCGAAAAGTGCCGGCGATGGCTACATTCTGAGCGGCGGGAAAACCTTCGTAATGGGCGGCCTGCTCGCTGACATGTTTATCGTCACCGCCGATCTTGACGGTGAGACCGCATGTTTCCTTGTCCCAAACAACGCCGAAGGTCTTGAAATTCGCGCCTATAGGCTGGCTGATGGCAGCATCGCAGGCGAGCTGCAGCTTACCAAAGTCGCTGCAAACGCAATGCTCGCCCTCTCGGCGAGCGAACTTGACGGCATCGTCAGTGAAATGCGGCTTTATGCAGCGGCGGAAATGGTGGGGCTGGGACAGAGTTTGCTCGATGAGACGTTGGCCTACGTCAAACAGCGCGAGCAATTCGGTGTGGCAATCGGCAGTTTTCAGGCGCTGCAACACCGCCTGGTCGAAGCTTATGCCCGGATCGAGCAGTGCCATTCCATGTTGTTCCGCGCCGCTCTGACGGACCGGACAGATCCATCGAGAATGCATCGTGCCGCAGCCGGCGCCAAGGCGTTTATCGGTGAAAATGTCGATGCGGTAGCGCGCGAAGCGGTGCAAATGCATGGCGGTATGGGCGTCACAGATGAGCTCAACATTGGTCACGCGATGAAGCGCGTGATGGTTCTCGCGCGGTTGTTCGGCGATGTCGACACCGCGCTGGCTGAATATGCTGCAGCGGCTTGAGAGGGATAACCGTAATGGCCCAAAAGATCGACGCCAATCTCTGGAGCGATGACCCAGACCCCCACTTGATGGGGGGTAAGCTCCCGTCGGGCGAAATCGTGTTTCCAATGCCCCAAGGCGACGCAGCGGCCGACGTCGAACCCTACAAGCTTTCCCGCCATGGGCGGCTATGGTCATGGACGACGCAGGGCTTTCTTCCCAAGGAACCTTATAAGGGGCCCGGCTCAAATGAAGGACCAAATGGCGAGCCTTCTCCGCCCGATTTCAAGCCATTCCTGATCGGCTATGTCGAATTGCCGGGAGAGGTAATTGTCGAAAGCCGGATCGTTGACGCCGCGCTCGAAGAGCTTGAGCTGAACATGCCTATGGAATTTTGCATAGTCCCTTTCAATGCAACGCATGACACCTTCGCTTTCAGACCTGTTGCCGCCCAGCAGGAGCAAGCCGCATGACCGAGAACGTCTATATCATCGGCGCGGGCATTCACCCCTTCGGTCGCACTGATGGGCGCTCGGGACGCGAGCAAGGCGTTTATGCTGTGCGCGAGGCCCTGAAAGATGCTGGTCTCGACTGGCCCGATATCGAATGCGCTTATGGTGGATCGGCAGCGGCTGGAAATGCGGATATCATGGTCAACGAGCTTGGCCTTACATCCCTTCCTTTCACCAATGTTGCCAATGGCTGCGCAACCGGCGGCAGCTCGCTGGTGGCGGCGCAGCAAGCAATCGCAAGCGGAATGTACGATCTCGCGCTGGCTGTCGG
>CALLQC010000026.1 GCA_938015255.1 uncultured Erythrobacter sp. | reverse complement strand
ATCCGATCTTGGGCCTATATCTGCCAAAGGCCGGATTGGGTTCTGGCAAGAGATGAAATGGCAGCGCGGGCACGCGCGGTCGAAGCGAAACTTTCCGATGCTTTGCATGCCAGGCTGACCGAGAGATTTGTTAACCGAAGGACGACGATACTGATGAAATCGCTTGGACAGGATGCCAGCGCGCTGCCGGTCACACTTGAAGAGGATGGCCGGGTCATGGTGGAAGGCGAAGTTATCGGCCACCTTCAGGGCTTTCGCTTTTCGGTGGACCCGAACGCGGGGCTCGCAGACCGCAAGATGCTGCTGGCGGCCGGTGAAAAGGCAATGCCGGGCATCCTTGCCCGGCGGGCGGAAAACTTGCTGGCAGAAGGGTTGGAAGACCTTTCAATCGAACGCGCTGCTATAGTTTGGAAGGGGCAACCGCTCGCCAAGATCGAGATCCCTGATGATTTCACGGCACCCCGTCTTTCACTGTCGCGCGATATCGCCCTTCTGGGCGAGCCATCGAGAAGCAAGCTTGAGGCCGGTTTGGCGCAATGGTTGACCACCAGGCTAGAGCCGCTTGCGCCAATGCGAAAACTGGCCGAGGCGGCGCGTGATCCCGAGGCGGGATCAGAGGCGCGGGCCTTGCTGATCACACTGATCGATGCACGGGGCATAGTGACACGCGAGAGGGCCGGATTGCAGCACCTTCCAAAGGAGATGCGCCCGTTTCTTCGCAAGCTGGGGGTCACCTTCGGTGCGCTCGACATATTCGCCAGAGATTTGCTGAAGCCTGCGCCGCGGCAATTGCTGCACGCTTTGGGGCTCGATAAACGGCCGCTCAATGAAGCCATGCTCCCGGTTCTTGCTAATACCAAGACGCTGCCAGCAGGCTATCGTCCCGCAGGATCGCAGATTATCCGGGTCGATCTGGCGGAGAAGATCCTGCGGACCGCTTTCGAAACCCGGGCCAAGGCAAGCGCCGCGAAATCGACTGATCGACACCCGCATTTCAGGCTCGACCTGGCCTTGCCGATCTCAATCGGTCTTGAGGAGGACAACGCCCGCCGCCTGCTCGGCAGCGCAGGTTTTCGCGTTCAGCGTGCACGGCTGTTGGACGAAGGCGCGCACGGGCCCCCAGCCCCTGATAGCTGGGTCTGGCGGCCGCGCCGGGCATCCGGCGGGCCAAACAGCAATGCGCGCCGCAACCAGGATCCGCGTGGCAAGGGCGGGAAACCGGGCAACACGCGCCGAGACACCAAGGGCAAGAACAAGCCGCAAGGCCGGCAAGCCAAGCCGCGGCAAGATACCGGTCCGGCGCGGGCTGGCGGCGCGTTCGATGGTCTGGCGGACCTGCTGGGCGGATGAGTGAGGCGCGCCATTCGGATGCGAACGCTTCGCTCCGGATCGACCGCTTGCTTGTGTATCTGCGGTTTGCTCGCACACGGTCAGCCGCGCGCACTCTGATAGAGAACGGCGTGTGCCGCCTGAACAGAGCGCATGTCTCACGTGTTAGCGAAGCTGTGAGCGCCGGAGACGTTCTCACCTTCGCTCAGGGAGGGCAGGTCCGGATCATCGAAATCCTTCATATTCCTGACCGGCGGGCCGCTCCTGCCAGGGCACGAGAGCACTATCGCGAGCGGGATCGCTCCTGATTTTGCGCACTTGACCCAAGATAAGAAATAGCCATAGCAGGCCCCGCGCGTTCACGCCTCAATTCACGGAAGCTCGTATTCATGACTTACGTCGTCACCGATGACTGCATCAAATGCAAATACACCGACTGCGTCGAAGTGTGCCCGGTCGATTGTTTTTACGAAGGCGAGAACATGCTGGTGATCAATCCCAGCGAGTGCATCGACTGCGGCGTGTGCGAGCCCGAATGCCCGGCTGAGGCGATCCTTCCGGACACAGAAGACGGCTTGGAAAAGTGGCTTGAGCTCAACACCAAGTTTTCTGCCGAATGGCCCAATATCACCAGTCAGAAAGAGCCGCCAGCGGATGCGGATGATCACAAGGGTGAAGAGGGCAAGTTCGAAAAGTACTTCAGCGCTGAACCTGGCGAAGGCGACTGATTCGCAATTCCTGCAACCTGTTGCCGGCGCTATTTTGGGCCGCAATTGGCTCGGCGGGTGCTGCAACTGCGAACAGACTCGCAATTTTGTTGCGATTATGTTATATAATGGATCAACCGCGCTGGTTGGTCCCGGCGCCGGCTGATTAAAACCAGAAAGGCCGCAAACCAGCACACACAGCTTTGTCTCACTCAATCCCCGGTGCCCGCTTCCGATTGTGCAAGCGCCGCGCCGCAGGAAAAGTCGACCTATCTGCTATTGCTGCACGGTCTAATGAAAGGAATACGCATGGCTAGCAGTGCGCCCGCCTTTACTGTCGGTGATTATGTTGTTTACCCCAAGCACGGCGTTGGCCGTGTGATAGAGCTTCAGAACGAAGAAATCGCTGGCATGCAGCTGGAGCTTTATGTTCTTCGCTTCGAAAAAGAGCGCATGACGCTGCGCGTTCCGATCAATAAGGTTGAATCCATCGGAATGCGTAAGCTTTCCAGCGACAAAACGCTGAAAGAAGCCATGGAGACCCTTAAGGGCAAACCCAAGGTAAAGCGCACCATGTGGTCGCGCCGGGCTCAGGAATACGAAGCGAAGATCAATTCGGGCGAAATCGTTCTGATTGCCGAAGTGACGCGCGATCTGTTCCGTCCGGAGGACCAGCCAGAGCAGAGCTATTCTGAACGTCAGATCTTTGAAGCGGCTTCAAGCCGTCTCGCACGCGAACTTGGTGCGATGGAAGAGACGGACGAGGCGACCGCGCTGGAAAAAATTCTTGAAGTGCTGCGCGAGCACGCACCGCAATATTACGACAACGACGACGAAGAGAAGTAGGCTCTTGGTGTCGCTGATCTTGAAGGGTCGCCCATCGGGCGGCCCTTTTTGATTCGCATGATCGCTTGAACATAGCGACTTGGTGTATTACATCGATAATACGCACCAGCTTTGGGCATGTTGATCAGTTGGAGGAACAGATGATTGAACGGATTTTGAAAGGGTTGGCCCCTTTGGCCGCATTGGCGATGGGAGCGACCTTATCCGGATGTGGCAGCGTTGACATGAAGATCAATGGCGAAGAGGGCGTGCCTTTGTCGGAGCTCGACATGAGCGGCGCGTCACCAAACGAGCTCGTCGTTTCAGCAAACGCCAAAGTTTTCGTGAGCGAGGGCGATGCGCTTTCCATCACCGTGGAAGGCGATACGGAAAACGCACTGCGTTTTGTTCTGGATGAAGACACGCTTGGCGTGACCCTGGATCCCGACTTGGAGATCAAGGATGGCAAGGCCATCGTACAAGTCACCATGCCTGCTCCTAAAAGCATTGTCATCGCCGCCTCGGGATCGGTGGATTCCGCCAAGGTTGCGAGCGGGGATGTTGACTTGGTGATCGGCGGATCCGGATCGATCAGTATCGATGAGATCGCAACCGAATCCCTTTCAATCGCAATTGGCGGATCCGGTTCGGTTATGGGTTCGGGCACCACAGACCGTCTCGAAGTCGCGATTGGTGGTTCGGGCGAAGTGGCGATGCCAAATCTTAAGGCCAACCGCGCAGAAGTTTCGATCGGCGGTTCGGGAAGCGTATCATTCGCATCGGACGGCGAAGTCGAAGCCAATATTGCAGGGGCAGGCGATGTCAATGTGACCGGTTCTGCCAAATGTGAAGTGAGTGCATTCGGTTCGGGAACTCTAACCTGCACCCCGTCTTCAGCACCTGCCGAAAGCGAACCAGCGCTGACAGAAGAAGGCTGATTGGTCGCATAAACTTGCCCGCCGGGCGATCCCTGGCTTGCAAATCGGACAAGAGCGCGCAAGGTGATGCCCATGCGCGCTCTTTTTGTATCAGCGCTCGCTGCGGCGAGCCTTTCGCTATCCGGTTGTGTTGCCAGTGTCGTGAAAGACGTCGTCACAGCTCCCGTTAAAGTCGCCAGCAAGGCGGTGGATGTCGCCACCACCAGCCAATCCGAAGCTGACGAGAAACGCGGCCGCGAAATTCGCAAGCGCGAAGAACGCCTCGGCAAGCTGGAACGTACATATGATAAACAGCTGGCCAAGTGCGAAGACGGCGATGATGGCGCGTGCGATGATGCACGGGAAACCTATGACGAGATGCAAGAGCTGCTTCCCACCATCCCGCTTGAGCGCGACGACTAGGAGGAAGTTGCCGCTCGGCGGAGCCGGTCGTTAATAGCTCGGCCAACCTCGCCATATGGGATTGGGGCGACCGCAATTCGCGGGCGATCCGACGCTGCGGCACGGTGCAGACATTCATAGAGACGGGCGGCGGCCTCGTTCAGGTCGCCAGACTGTGACAGATTGCAGTCGCCATCGCTCTGGCCGAATCCGATAAAGAATTCGTCTGGCGCAACTTCTTTCGCGCTGAGCCGCATCGGCTTTCCAGGTGAATAGTGCCGCGGTGATTGGCCGGGCGCCTCTATTCTGGCTCCTTCGCCGGAACTTTCAGCGCCCAATAAACGGACAAGTGTTTCTTTTGTCACCGGGCCAGGCCGCAATAACGCCCACTCCCCGTTTTCACGCAAGGCAACGATCGTCGATTCAAGTCCCTCGTGGCAAACACCACCATCAAGCACTGCGGGGCATTCGCTTCCGAGTGACCCCATCACATGCTCGGCCCGTGTCGGGCTGATCGCCTCGCTGCGATTTGCGGATGGCGCTGCGAGGGCGAAGCCGCACTCTTGCAAAAGCGCTCGCATCACCTTGTGAGAAGGCTGACGCAAGCCGACCGTCTCAAGGCCAGCCGTTACAGCACCGGCTATAGGTGCTCCGGCGCGCAATGGCAGGACAAGCGTGAGCGGCCCTGGCCAGAACCGTTCCGCCAAATCACGTGCCCGCTCATCAAAGGCTGCGAGTGTCTCGGCGTGTTCAAGATCGCGGACATGGACGATCAGAGGGTTAAAATCAGGGCGACCCTTTGCTGCATAGATTTTTGCCACCGCTTCTGCGCTATCGGCCCGAGCAGCAAGGCCATACACAGTCTCGGTGGGAACTGCGACCAGCCCGCCCTCGGCAAGGATATGTGCAGCACCGGTAATCCCCGCCGCGTCTGCCTGCAGCACTTCCGTAACGTCCTTGTCGCTCATGCGTAGGTCGCTATATTCTCTGTGAAGCGCTGCCAAGTGGATTGCGCTCTTCCAAAGATCCGCGACACGCCAAAGGACGAGATTCGCCCGTGACACCCTATACCCCGCCTACCCAGGACCAACTGCTCGCCATTCGTGTAAATGCGGGAATCGAAGAGCTCGCGAAGTCTGAAAAATTCAGCCATGCAGAGCCCGATCTCGTGGAAGCTATTGTGGAAGGAGTGGGTCAATTCGCAGCCGGCGAATTTGCTCCGCTCAACAGGATCGGGGATCTTGAAGGTGCCAAACTGGAAAACGGCGTAGTCCGCCTGCCTGACGGCTTCAAACAAGCCTACGATTCCTATGTCGAGCAGGGGTGGAACGCCATTGCGTCACCGGAAGCCTTCGGCGGTCAGGGCCTGCCCTTCACGCTTGCCTGCAATGTGCTTGAGAATCTCGGATCGGCCAATATGGCGTTCAATTTGCTGCCTATGCTGTCAGTCGGTGCGATTGAGGCGCTCGAGCATCACGGCAGCAAGGATCAGCAGGCCAAATATCTGCCCGATCTCGTAAGCGGCAAATGGTCGGGCACAATGAATCTGACAGAACCCGCAGCCGGTAGCGATGTGGGCGCGCTCCGCTCAACCGCTGTTCCGATCGAGACCGGCGAGCATGCGGGCAAGTACAAGATCACAGGGCAAAAGATCTACATCACGTGGGGGGAGCATGAACTTGCCGAGAACATTATTCATCTCGTGCTCGCCCGCCTGCCCGACGCGCCCGAAGGCTCACGCGGGATTTCGCTGTTTGTTGTTCCAAAATATCACGTCAATGAAGACGGCTCGCTTGGAAATCGGAACGATCTTCGCTGTGTGAGCCTTGAACACAAGCTTGGCATCAATGCGTCACCCACCTGTGTGATGAGCTATGGAGACAATGGTGAGTGCATTGGTGAGATTGTGGGTGAGCCGAATCGCGGCCTAATGGCTATGTTCACGATGATGAACAATGCGCGGATCAATGTCGGCAATCAGGGCAACCAGATCGCTGAGCGCGCGATGCAGCAGGCGGTTTCCTATGCGGTGGACCGTGTCCAATCGGCCCGCGCCGGCTCGCCGGATAAAAGCCCGGTGGCAATTATCGAACATCCCGATGTGCGCCGGATGATCATACGAATGAAGGCCCTCACCGAAGGCTGCCGCGCGCTGCTGTACTATTGCGCAGGTCAGGTTGATCGCGGAACGATCGGGGACAGCGATGCGAAAAGCCGGGCCGAAATCCTTGTCCCGCTCGTAAAGGCGTGGGGCACCGATATCGGCGTCGAAGTGGCGGGCATCGGTATTCAGATCCATGGCGGAATGGGTTTCGTTGAAGAGACAGGCGCCGCTCAACACTGGCGCGATTCGCGCATCGCCCCGATTTATGAGGGCACGAACGGAATTCAGGCAGCGGATCTGGTCACGCGTAAACTGGGCCTTGATGGCGGCGGTGCCATGATCGGCCTGTTCGAACAGATCGCCCGAGACGCTGGAGAAGAGCCACAACTGGCTGCGCTTGCAAAAGCGTGTGCAGATATCGCCGGCTGGATGCGGGATGAAGCAAGTCTGGATGATCGGCTCGCGGGAAGTGTCCCGTTCTGCACAATGGCAGCGGTCGCGGTTGCTGGTTGGCAAATGGTCAAGCAGGCACAGGCTGTCGCTGATGGCGCCGCGCCGTCGCTGGCACAGAGCAAACCTGTCACCGTCCGCTTCTTTCTTGACCGGATTGTGCCGGAAGCTCTTGGCCTGAAAGCGGGAGCGATTGCGGGTGCTGACATGCTGTATTCGCTTTCGAGCGAGGCATTGGCCGGATAAGGCTTGGTGTGACCGACCCCACAGACCCGCTTGAAAGAATTGCACAGGCGCTGGAGCGGATTGCGCCGCCACCGCCGCCATCTGTCGATTGGCGCACAAAATCCGCTTACATCTGGAATTCCGGACAACCGCGCGAGCTGGAAAAGATCGAGGCCCCTGAACTCGGGCAATTGCGGGCCATCGATGATCAAAAAGAGTTGGTCTACGCCAATATGGCACGCTTCGCCTGGGGTCACGCTGCGCATGACATGTTGTTATGGGGAGCGCGGGGAATGGGTAAATCTGCGCTGCTTCGAGCGACAGCGAAAAAGGTTCAGGACGAAGCACCCATGGCACTTGGTCTGGTGCAGGTCGCGCCCGACGCTTTACAGACACTTCCGCTCCTATTTGAAACATTGTCTGGTGTCCGCAGGCAGTTCGTGATCTTTATCGACGACCTCGGCTTTGCAGAAGAGGACACAGTTGGCCCGCGCCGGCTGCGAAGCTGGCTTGAGGGAGGGGTAGAGGCCCGTCCCGCCAATTGCCGTCTTGCGGTCACGTCAAACCGGCGAGCGATTCTTGCCCGTCACATGAAAGAGCAGGATCCGGATAGCGGTGAGAGCGCGATCAATATGCGCGATGCGCTCGATGATAAACTCGCGCTTGCTGATCGGTTTGGCCTGTCGGTCGGATTTCACCCTTGTGGCAAGGATGACTATCTCGACATAGTGAAATCATACGCCGCCCCGCTCGGCCTCTCTTTTCTTGATGAAGAAGCACTGGCCTGGGCGATGCAGCGCGGGCAGCGCTCCGGCCGGGTAGCGTGGCAGTATGTGGTTGAACTGGCTGGGCAGGCGGGGAAAGCGGTCTAGTGCTTCAATTGATCTCCTGGCCCGCTTGGGTCCGCAGATAATCTTCTTCAAAAACTGCCCGCGGATCGCGCAATTCGCGCTGGGGTGGCAGCCGTTTACCGCTGATCCGTTCTATCCCAGCACCCGGTTCGGCATCGGGAGATGCTGCACGCCAGATGATGCCAGCTGTATCATCAGAAACGAGCAGAGATCCATCTCCGCCCCATTCGACCCATGTCGGCCTCCCCTTCGTGGTGCCATCATCGTTGAGGAAACCTGTTAGGAGCGGCACAGGTTTCCCTACTGGATTGCCGCGTTCGTCAAAAGCCACGTAGATCACGTCGTAACCCGATGGCGGCTTTCTGTTCCATGAGCCGTGGCGGGCGACAAAAGCGCCGCTTGAAAACTCGTCGCCCATACGGTGGCCCTCTTTGGTGAAAACCAGGCCAAGTGCGGCGACATGTGGGCCTACCGCGTAAACGGGGTTGCGGACATATTCCTGCAGGAAACGCGGCATAGGCTCATCAACCCTGCGGTCGAAATTCTCTTTGTAGTATATCCATGGCCAGCCGTAATGCGCACCCACCGGCACGTTGGTCAGATAATCGGGCACGAGATCGGAGCCAAGCATGTCGCGCTCGTTCACCGTGGTCCACAACTCACCAGACCATGGACTGAAATCAAGGCCGTTCGGGTTGCGCAGACCCACGCCATACTGGCGGCCATCGCCAGTGGCCAGATTGTATTCCCAGATCGTCGCGCGACCTTCTTCGGCCGCCATACCGCTTTCGCCGATATTGCTGACTGAGCCGACTGCGACATAGAGCAGCTCCCCATCCGGATGCAGCTCCATATTTCGCATCCAGTGCCCGCCACCAGGAGGCAGATCCATCAATTTTTCAGCTTCCCCCGTCACAGCATCACTGCCCAGCTCATAATCGAATGCGAGGACAGCGTTGTGATTGGCAACATAAAGCTTGCCATCGTTCCAGCTCATACCCGACGGCGAATCGAGCCCTTCTTCGCGGATCACTTTCTGTGTTTCGGCCACCCCGTCCCCATCGCTATCGCGCAGGAGGACAATCTGATTGGCGGATTCGCCTGTCGCACCAGCCTCGGTCAGCAAATAGTTTGCGATCCAGCCATATATTGCATCAAACACCCCTCCATCATCGTTCTGATCAGAGGGCGCACGTGTGAGCGTCACCAGAACGTCGCCGTTCGGCAGTGAATAGAGAACCCGCGGATGGTCCAGCCCTTCGGCAAAGCGATTGACGCTCAGCCCGGCGGCTGCCTGAGGCACTTCTCCGTCATTCCAACCAACCGGCTTGGCGATCTGGACCGTTGGAAATGTCTCGGGGTTCGCTTCTTCGAGAGTGGGCTCGGTTCCGGCCACCTCTTCGACAGACAGGTCCGCGGTATCGCCTTGTGAGAGATACCAAAATCCAAGGCCGAGGATGACGGCGATAACGAGGAGCGCGATTGCGAGTTTGCGAAGAATAGCCATGTAGTGCGGGTTAATGCCGCAATTGCCTTGCGGCAACAGGTGAACGCATTCAGAGAAGTGCGCGATGTACGATTTCAAACCTGATTCCTCGCTCGATACGGCAGAGCGATACCGGCAATTGTGCGATGCTGCTGACGCTCTCACGAAGGACGAGCCGGACGCGGTCGCCAATATGGCCAATGTCGCTGCCCTCATCTGGGAATTCATCCCTGATTTGAATTGGGCGGGTTTCTATCGGGTTTCCAATGCGAAAAGTGCCGGTAGGGAGCTTGTGCTTGGCCCGTTTGTCGGTCGACCTGCATGTATCCGAATTCCGATCGGCGTTGGGGTGTGCGGCGCAGCGGCTCAATCAGGTGAGACGCAACGTGTTGAAGATGTTCATTCTTTTCCTGGACACATCGCCTGCGATGCTGCCAGCCAATCGGAACTCGTAGTGCCGGTATTGCGTGATGACCGGGTTATTGCCGTGATCGATCTCGACAGCCCGAATACTGCGCGGTTTACCGCAGAAGATGCGAGAGGGCTGGAAAGTCTCGCACGGCTTCTTTCAGATCGGATCTGAATTCGCTTAGGCGGTGCCAGTTCGATCGCCCCGAAACGAGACATGCCCCCACTGCCGGCTTGGGCTCCCGCCGAAGGTGGTGGTAAACATTTGGCTAACAAAGTTTACTCGGTGATTTGCGCAGATATCCTTACGCTTAAACCGGCCATCTCAGGGGATTTTGATAATGTCTCACAATTCAAAACGCGCGGTCATCAAACTAAGCCTGGCCGCATCCGCGCTTACTATATCGAGCGGCGCGTGGGCGCAATCAGATGATCTGAGCAATTTGCCCGGCGATCTGCAAAGCGCTCCCAGCCCTACTGATTATTCAGAAACCGCCGTCAGCGCCGATGGTGTTGAAACGATAACGCGCACACGCCGGATCGAACGAGCCGCTCCTGCACACTCCGGATACGAAGAAGAGCGCGAATACGTGTATGATTACGCGCCTGTCAGTTACGCTCCCGCAGCCAGCGTTTTTGAGCGCGAACAATGGATCGAGGAGTGTGAGCGCCGCACCGATGGATATGGCGAAGAAGAAAAAGGCGGCATCATCGGCTCGCTTCTCGGCGCAATCACTGGCGGTCTGATCGGAAACAGAGTTGCGGGAAGTGGCGAACGCCTGGGCGGAACCTTGATTGGTGCCGGCGTTGGCGGTCTGGGAGGGTTCTTGCTCGGTAATCTGATCGGAGGTGGAAAGAAAAACGACCGCTATGATTGCGAAGCTGCTTTGGACAGCTACCTCTCGCAACATGCAAGCGGACCCGTGCGGGTAGCACGGCGATCAATCCCGGCCCCCGGTCCAGCGTATCACGCTTATCCGGCCTATCCTGCTTATGGATACGCACCGGCGTACAATTACGCACCGCCGCAGCAGATTGTTTACGTGCCGGTCCGCTATGAGCAACAACAGCGTGTCGTTGTTCGCGAGACTGTCCGCGAAGAGACATATCAGGTACCTGGTGCAACGCGGATCATTGAGCGCCCCGCGCCATCACCAAAGCTGATTAAGCAGCCACGGCGGGTTGTCCCGGCTCCGTCACCAAAACTGATCAAGGACTAGACGCGCAAGTACTGCCGTCGAAGAAAGTCGCGCCGCGCAACTCAGTTGCTGGCGCGACTTTATTTTCTTTTCGTTTCAGGAATTTAGGTAGAAGAGACCTAGAAGTCGCCGCCCGTCAAACGCTGGCAGACTAGATCCAATTGGTCGAGCGTCGCGTAGCGTATGGAAATGGTCCCCGTGCGCGGGTCGGCATCAGCCTTGATCCGCACCGGCATACCCAAAAACTCTTCGAGGTGGTTCTGAACTGCGGCAATATCAGCATTGCTCGCGGCGTCAGACACGGGTGCAACCGGCCTACCCTCGCCTTTGACAGACTTGGCGACTTTACGAACAAGTTTCTCGATCTCACGGACGGACAGGTTGTCGTTCACCGCCTTTTCCGCGAGGGAAGCTGCATCGTCATGCCCAACAAGCGCCCGCGCATGACCCATTGAGAGCTTTCCC